>DATHPY010000231.1:0-9048 GCA_035483315.1 Puia sp.
TTTTTTATTATTACTCCTGCCTGTTTTATTGTCGGCTGGTGGTTGGTAAAAAAATTTTCTCCTTACTCGCGGGGCAGTGGCATACCACAGGTGATGGCATCCATTGAACTGGCAACACCAAAAGATCAGCATAAAATAAATAAGCTGCTCAGTTTGCGGATCATTTTTATCAAAATCATTTCAAGTCTTATTATGGTATTTGGCGGGGGGATAATTGGACGTGAAGGCCCGACAATTCAGATCGCCGGATCCATATTCAGAAAAATAAATCAGTGGCTTCCTAAATGGTGGCCCAGTATTTCCAGGAGAAATATGATCATGACGGGAGCGGCTGCGGGACTTGCAGCAGCATTCAATACACCACTTGGTGGAATTGTATTTGCTGTTGAAGAATTAACCAAAACCCATATCAGTTATTTTAAAACAGCGCTGTTTACAGCTGTTATTATTGCAGGACTTACGGCGCAAGGGTTGTTAGGACCTTATCTCTATATCGGTTATCCTGATGTCAATAAACTTTCTCCTTATATTTTTGCCGGAGTTATCACCGTAGCCATTGTCGCAGGATTAGGTGGAAGTATTATGTCTAAAATAATGCTCGTGATGCTGAGATGGAAAAGCAAATTTAAGTTTGGCTATCAACAGGCGTTATATGTTGTCGGATGCGCATTAATTATAGTAACACTTGCTTTTTTTATCGATCAAAAAATTCTTGGCTCCGGAAAAGAGCTGATGACCGCAACATTGTTTACTTCTAATAAATTGCTGCCGTGGTACATGCCCTTGTTTAAAATATGCGGGCAAATTCTTTCCTTTACTACTGGCGCAGCTGGAGGAGTATTTGCACCATCGCTTAGTGCAGGTGCAGGCATCGGCGCTGTGTTCGCAGGCTGGTTTCACTTGTCAGATCCAAATTCCAATTTGCTCATCCTGTCTGGTATGGTCGCCTTTCTCACAGGCGTTACGCGCACTCCATTTACTTCAGCCATTCTGGTGCTGGAAATGACTGACCGCCATAATGTGATTTTTCACCTTATGCTCGCAGGCATGGTAGCATCGCTCGTAGCATTGACAATAGATAAACATTCTCTTTATGACCATTTGAAATATCAATACTTACATGATATCAATAAAGATGGGACGCAGGAAAAATTAACCGATGAAAACAACGATATCATTCAAAAGTAGAAATGGTAATTTTCTTTATTTTTAAGATATGACAGATCAGATCAAGGATAATGTTTCCCATTGGGTGGAGTTGCACACCGAAAAATTACTGTCATGGGCATATTTTAAAGTAGCTGATAAAGAACTTGCTGAGGATCTGGTGCAGGATACTTTTCTCGCAGCAATACAATCTTTCGATCGATTTCAGGGAAATAGCGAACCGAAGACGTGGTTATTATCTATTTTGAATAACAAGATCATTGATCACTATAGAAAACAGTCGCGGAACATGACTGTTTCCTTTAACATTAAAGAAGATGCTTTTTTTAATGAAGATGGAGAGTGGAGAGAAGAAGCAGTACCACAACCCTGGGATATTGGTTCATCTAATTTATTAGATGATCATGAATTTGTAAAAACGCTTCGTAGTTGTATGAACAGATTACCCGCAACATGGTCGTCCGCAATGCAGTTAAAATATTTGCAACAAAAAGCAGGAAAAGAAATTTGTCAGGATTTGGGAATCACGGCGTCTAATTTCTGGCAAATACTATGCAGAGCAAAGTTGCAGGTACGTGCTTGTATTGAGAAAAGCTGGTTTAAAAAATAATGTGAAGAAACGGATAATACATATCATATTACTTTCTTGCAGAACAGCGACCCGCCTGATCGAAAAAAAATTACATCAAAAACTTTCGGGAAGAGAGAGCGTTCAGCTGAAATGGCATAAAACGGTCTGCGATGCCTGTACCTTGTACGAAAAGCAAGTTATTATGCTTGATAGCATCCTTAAAAAAACTCCTACGGATTTTGAGACCACCCACGAATTTTCTCGCCAGGAAATAGATCTGTTGGAGAATAAGATCATCAGTTCAATAAAAAAATAAAGAAATATTCAATCACTTGTCAGGTTAGTGCAAGTGATGCGACTATTAGTGTAAATAAAAAATTGAAACCCTTATTTGCAATAATGATCATGTCGGCGACACTAACAAATTTTGCTTTTCCACAAAGCAAAACTGACTCGCGCAAAAAGGAATTTAATATATCCAAAGAAGGCATTGCTATAGAAGGTTATGACCCCGTTTCCTACTTTTCCTTACACAAAGCCATTAAAGGAAAAAAAGAATTTAGCGTAAATGCTGGTGGAATTATTTATCGATTTTCCGGTCCGGAGGACCAAAAAATATTTAAAGAGGATCCATCTGCTTACGAACCGCAGTTCGGAGGCTGGGGCGCATATGCAATGGGTTCGACAGGCAGCAAAGTTGAAGTCGATCCGGAAACATTTAAAATATCGGATGGAAAATTATACCTGTTTTATAACAGGTTTTTCAACAACACGCTGAAGTCCTGGAATAAAGACGAAGTGAATTTAAAAACTAAGGCGGATATCAATTGGGCAAAAATAATTCATTAATAACAACCCTAATAATCATGACACAAAAACAAAAAAAAATTATGATCTGGATCTTAAAATTAATAGCTGCAGTAATTATGCTCCAAACACTTTTTTTTAAATTCACTGCATCAGAAGAATCAGTTTATATTTTTTCTGCCATCGGCATGGAACCATGGGGGCGCATCGGCAGCGGTGTAGTTGAATTGATCGCATCAATACTTATTCTTATCCCGCGCACTACTGCGTTCGGAGCGGTTTTAGGAATAGGTGTAATGAGTGGCGCATTATTCTTTCACATAACAAAGTTGGGATTGGTAGTAATGGATGATCACGGACAACTGTTCGTTTATGCTTTACTTGTTTTTTTGAGTTGCCTCACTCTGCTGTACTTGTATAAAGATCAAATACTCTCCTTGTTCACACCAGTAAATAAGTAGCTATGAAATTTGGTCACAAGCATTTCATAGTATGGAGTTTCTTTTTGATCTATTTATACATAAACCAGGTTCTTTTTTTATTATTTCAAAAAGGTAAGAACTTAATAGAGAAATTAATACTCACTTGTAAACAATGGTTATGCATATAAAACAACCTATCAAAAATTTATTGGAGCAGCTTCAATTGGTTATTGAAGAATTATCAGATGATCAGTTTATTGCACCAATCGAATTATTATCGAACGCAACAATAGGCCAACATACCCGGCACATCATCGAATTTTTCTTTGAGCTTAATAATGGTTATCATGATGGAATCATTAATTATGATAAACGTAAAAGAGATCATGCGATTGAAACCTCCAGATACGTCGCCATTCAAAAATTAGATGAAATAAAAAATGGGTTAGCAAAAGAAAACAGAGATCTATTTTTAGTGATCGAATTAAGTGCAGATTCAAACGAAGAGATCAAAGTAAGAACAAATTATTTCAGAGAGTTAATTTATAATTTTGAACATGCCGTGCACCATATGGCACTTATACGGATTGGAATTGCCGCAGTGTCGGATATTGAGCCGCCAGAAAAATTTGGTGTTGCTGCTTCTACCATAAAATTTAAAAAAGCATGTGCACAGTAACCTATATACCTGCGGAAAATAATATTTATCTCACCTCTAATCGCGATGAACATTTTACACGTGGATCAGCGTTAGCACCAAAAAAATATAATGAAAATAATTATGGGATAATATATCCGAAAGACAGTCATGCAGGAGGCACTTGGGTGGCCCTGAAAAGCGGTGGTGACGCGGCTGTATTACTTAACGGAGCTTTTGCAAAACATAATCGTTTAGTATCCTACCGAAAAAGCAGGGGGTTAATTTTTATTGAGATCGTTAGCGCTGATCAACCGGTTGTTTATTTTAATGAAATTGATCTTACAGAAATTGAGCCTTTTACCATTGTAACATTTTTTGATCGTCAGTTGTACGAATTCAAGTGGGATGGAAATCAGAAATACATTTTGCGTCCCGATGCTTCTATTCCTCACATCTGGTCCTCTGTAACACTTTATGATGAGACCGCGGTCAGCAGAAGAAAAAATTGGTTTACCAAGTGGCAGCACTCCGCAAAAAAAATAAATACAGAAACCATATTTGATTTTCATCGGTTTGGCGGAGTTCCTGACCCCGAAAACGGCTTAATAATAAATCGCAATGGAAAATTGCGTACCGTGAGCATCACTTCAATAAAATTATCTGGATCTGGTTCAAGCATGACCTATCTCGATTTAACTAACGGGCAAAAGTTTTGCGAGACCTTGCCTGTGAGATCAAAGTCAACATCTTTCTTACAAAGGAAAAAATTATTGATAAAAATTTTAAATCGCGAGTATTGGCCACACAATGTGATATACACACCCATTTATTTCTATTGGCTTTTGCTTAGCATAAAAGCACGCTCTTTCTTTTTTTTTAGCGCTTCTAATCCTAAAATCAAAAATGGAGGGTTTTTAATGGAAAGTAAAAAAGAAATTTACGATGATATGCCAGCAAAATTTTATCCAAAAACAATCTTTTGCAAAACAGAAATGTCTGTGAATGTTCTGAAAAAAATAATTACTCAAAATAACATCGGTTTCCCATTTATTGCAAAGCCCGATATTGGTTTGCGAGGATTAAAAGTCGAATTACTAAAAAACGAAGATGATCTGATCAGTTACACAAAAAAAAATCAAGTCGATTTTCTTATCCAGGAATTTGTAAATTATGAAAATGAAGTAGGAATATTTTATTACAGGATCCCCGGCGAAAAAAAAGGAAATATTTCCGGAATAGTAGGAAAAGAATTCGTTATTATTATTGGAGACGGAGAATCGACTATTGAAGAATTATTATGGAAAGAGGATCGCTATTTGCTCCAGCTTAATGCAATTAAAACTGCTCTTGGGAAATCAATTCATGTAATACTTCCTGAAGGGGAGCGTAGAGTTCTTATGCCTATTGGCAATCATAGTCGTGGATCAAAATTTACTGATCTCACTCCTTTAGTAAATGACAAACTCATTAGGACAATTGATTCTATCTGTAAAGAAATACCTGAATTTTATTATGGACGACTTGATATCAAATTTAATGACTGGGAAGAGTTATATGAAGGAAAGAATTTTTCAGTGATCGAAGTGAACGGAGCGGGCAGTGAACCCACACATATTTATGATCCAAGGCATTCTTTATTTTTTGTATGGAAAGAAATTATTCATCACTGGCGTTTGCTTTTCAGGATCAGCAAAATGAATGCTCAGCAAAGAAAATTAAGATACATGACAACGCGCGAGGGTTTGAAAATGTTCCGCGATAATGCCAAATATCTGAAATTAATATCAAGGTAAGATGACGTTACAATATTTTAAATTATTTTTTTCCGCGTTGCTGATAAGCTTTCTTGGTTCTTTACCAATAGGAACACTGAATGTAACAGTTACCAGCTTGACCATTAATAAAGGAATTTTAGAAGCTGTGGAATTTGCTTCAGGAGCAATTCTTGTGGAAGTTATTCTGGTTCGTGTAGCCGTTGTAGCACTAAAAAAATTAGAAGATTTAAAATATTTGTATAGATTTTTCAGTGTGCTAACATGCGTGATCTTATTTTCATTTGCGATCATCATTCTGCATGATGCTTATAAAATGCGCAAATTTGAAACAGCATTGCATTTTATTACGCAACAACCACTTTTATCCGGACTTTTTTTGAGTATTATCAATCCTCTTCATTTACCTTTTTGGATCGTATGGACAGCATTTCTAAAATCGAAAAAAATATTTTATGATTCGAATGCTTATTATAATATTTATATTGTTGGGATAGGGTTAGGAACTTCACTTGCTTTTTTTGTTTACGGAATATTTGGAAATATCACAATTGATCTTTTGAAAGAAAACCAAGTAGCATTGAACTGGGTAATTGGCTTTGCACTCCTGACAACCGGGTTGATGCAGTTTCATAAAACCTTTATCAAGGAAAAAGTCAATAATAAAGAGCGTGCAAAACGAAAAAGACAATTAGAATTCAAGTGGAAAAATTTAAATAATCAGTTCGAATGACATTTGAGCAGACTTTTCTCAATTCTGACTTGCTGAATATCATTTTGAATTCTCCATTAGCTTAAAATCATCCAAAACTTTTGAAAACTCTTTTCTTTGTTCATTCTCAAAACCTGCCAGATAATTTTCTGTCGTTTTCAAACTTGTATGTCCTAAGGATTCCTTTATATAATGACACACCTACGTTCTTCATCATCGTGGATGCGTAATGTCTTGCTTCCATTGTCCTGATCTTTTTTCCGAGTTCTATTTTATTACAGATCTTTACCATGTTTTGATTAATGAATTTTACAAAGTCATGTCTGATGTAATATTGCTGTATTGGAGAAAGTCCTGATTGAAGTATTGGGAATATATAATTTTCCGGATCCCTATTGCTATTTCCCCATTTACTGATAATGCGCTTCATATCCTCATTAATAAAACAAGAAATAACAATTGGTTGACCTCTTCTTGCTGTCAATTCCGTTTTTGCACGTTCAAAAACTAAAAATTCATTCTGGATATTTTTAAATTTTAACGAGATGGTATCTTTTACATTCATTCCATTACCATAAAAACTAAAGAACCAAAAGTCTTTTGCTTTCTCCTGGCTTTCTGTTAGTGATCCTGCATAATAGATTTTAGCAATCGTTTTTTTATCCAATGCTTTTTTTATGTTCCGACCGGAAGGAATTAAATATCTCCGGCGTCCAAAAGGATAATCATCTCTACTCATTAGTTTCTGCTCGATCGCTTCATTGATGACAGCACGTAAAACGCGAACATAAATTCCGACGGTTGTTTTTGATTTTCCTTTCATAGCGATCATCCAACTTTCATATTCTTTTAAGAACTGCGGAGTGATCGAATTGTATTCGACGTTACCCCTAAATGCTTTTATAGAATTATAGCTAACCAAATAATTGCTAGCAGTTCCAATTCTTGATTGAATTAATAATCTCTTGATTATTTTAGAATATAAATAGGAAATATGAAACTGGGAAGGTTGTTTCTCAATAAGTATTGGAAATTTTTTTTCCCACTGCTTGGAAGTTTCATCATCTTGATTTTCATGAACCAAAAAAATATCACGGTGTTTTAATTTTGTTTTAAAAAATTTATTGCTGTGGATATACGAAGAATAAAATTTATTAAAACTAAAAGGGTGAATATTGCGGACCGTTTTTAACGCGTTAAGCTCAATATCTAATAGGTTTTTTCTGATCTCAGATGAGCGTTCAGAAACTCGCTTCGATTTTAGCTTTTCAAATTCAGTTTTTGAAAGGTCGTAGATCGTGGGATAAAAAACTATTTTTGCTTGCAGGTAAATTCTTAGTTTTACTGTATAAAGATTATTTTTCTTTGCTCTTCTTGTATCCAAGAAAATTGAAACTTGTGCTTCCATAATTATACATTTTTCACTCTTCACATTTCTGATCTTTCACATTTGCACAAAAATTTGCACAAAAAACTGGCAAATTGAGATTAAGTACAGTTGGGAAAGTTTAATGATGCGTCCATAAAAATTTGGAAATCAATTAGCAACATTCAACCAAGTAAAACAAGATTCAAGTGAGTTAGGTAAAAAATGCTTTTCGTAATCAGGTGGTCGTGGGTTCGATTCCCATAGATGGCTCTATGAATATCAATTTCTTATTGACGCGCAAATGATATTTAAAATTTTATCATTTGCACAAGATTTGATTTTTACATACATATTATTGTTAGTAAAATACCAAGCAACAAGTTCAACAAATATAAACGCCACAAAAAATTGTGGCGTTTATTTAATAAATATTGTGTAATTCTCTCTTATTTTATGAGCAATATTTAAACGAATGCTACTCAGCATCTTTTTTTATTCTTTGATAAATACTCCAGTCATTTGAATTACTTGATTGGAGAATTAATTTCTGATCCGCATTTTCAAGCGTAACATAATAACTGGTTGCATCATGAGAAGCGTTTTCAAACAAATCAGAGATCCAATAATTGCTATAAGTATTTTTTAGTTCAGCCTGCAGTTTAATGGGTAAACTCTCAGAAGGAATATTTTTTGATACCGCAAGTAACCTACCTGCTGGGTTATAATAAGCAAACATCACCTGGTCATTCAAGCTAAATGTTGCTTTGCTGAAATTTTTCTTTTGTTGCCATTGAACATTTAATGCAGTTCTAAAATCCCGGGCGAAAGATGATTCTACAGATTTGCTGATTCCGCCATTATCGTTTGCAAATGTGCTGCTGATCCCTGCAGCAACTGTGAACGCAATTATTAAAAAAGTCTTTTTCATGATTTTATTTTTAAAAGTTTGATAATTTGATAATTTAATAACGACACAAAAATATGTTCGACGCTTGCTCAAAACAAGCGGATAGTGATTGTCGGCGAAGATCGAAAAAGAGATATCTTTTGGTAGAAGAAAAAATAGTTTTCGTCTCAACATTTGGACAGTTGCGGCTTTTGGGCAAAATTCCGGCTTATTTTAACGGTAATACATTTCGTCGATTCTCAATGTAAAACATTGATTTGTAAAAAAAATATCTTACGGTTAGTCATTACCGTTACTATCCTTCGCAAGTCATTCTGCGATACTTTCTTCTGAAGAATTTTAAAGAAATATTAAATATGTGTAATTATGGCGATACATAAATAATAAACGCCTGCTGCGGCTACTGCTCCGGAAGCAATGCGTTGCAAATTTACTGGACGTGTCTGTCGTATATTTTTTGTTTGAAACCGCTTTGTCATTTGCATAATGCCGTGTAGGGGTAAAAGCACGAGTTGGTTCCCCGCTTCCACACCAATACTAAATCCTAACAAGGAATAAAAAATCAGATGCGTTGGCATGGCATGCATCACTTCGAGTAAGCCACTCGCAAAACCAAGCCCGTGAAAAAGTCCAAAAAGAAATGCTACGACGATCCTTCCATTGCTGCTTGCGTGTTTCGGC
>DATHPY010000232.1:0-4317 GCA_035483315.1 Puia sp.
AGTGAATAAATTTTGTCAATGTTGTGTTCGTTGATGGCATTGACGAAGTCGGAAACAATTTTTTTATCCATAATAATTGTATTGTCAGAATTCGTTTGCCCGAAAGTAGCAAGTCCTGTTAAAATAAGTGCGATCGATAAAACGATTTTTTTCATCAGCTATGGTTTTTATTCTTTCAGATGGACTGGAGAGTTTTGCTGATGATGCGTAAGCGTGTTTTACAAAGAAAATAAATATTCCGAAATTTTTTACTGTTTCTGAATCAGCAGTTTTGAAAAAATTGCTTTCATGTCTGGTTTCATTTTTGGTCCATCACCCGCAAAAGAAGCGAATGTTGCTAATCCAAATTGAACTTTTCCATTAAGCCAATTTAAATTATACGAGTCCATTTTTTTGTAAGATTCATCATTTTCTTCTTTGAAAAATGCTGTGATCTTTTGCCCGCTTTTTTCTATGCGCAACCATCCACTCATATTATCCCGCTTTGTGACTATCGTTTTGCTTTTATTATCGGTTGTTCTTTTTAAAAATATTTTTGGGTTGGAATTTCCGCCAGTTCCTAATGATAGCAACACATAATTTTCTTTCGGATCGTTTTCACTTCTTATCATTATACCTGCCTGCTGAAATCCTCTGTCCGGAATATCTTTATTGTTTGAATTTTTTACAATGGTAATTTTTGTCTCTGCAGCAAAATCGCTATCCATTTCTTGAAATAAAAAACCACCTTTTTTTTCATCTTCCCAGTTGGATTTCATGATCGGTATTAATGTAATTGTATCATTGCTTTGATAAGAAACAAAAAGATTTTGGTTGAAATATCTCCAGTCAGTCAATGCATTTCCCACAGGAAGCTCTTTATTATTTTTAGAAATATTGTCAATAATATTTTTTACCTGCTCAGTTGGAAAAATGATATTATTGTTGCCCCAAAAAGCAGGATCAAATGCAGTGGGTAAATTGGCAATTATATTTTTCTTTTTCCATTCTTCGTCTTTGGTTATCTCTTTATTGATCGGCTTATTGAGTTCCGTAAATGCAAGTTGAATATTAATGGCGAGATCAAGATCAATTTGTTTTTTTGGTTGTTTATAACTGAGCGCGTATTCTGTTTCGGCAAAACTCATCATCCATTTATTATTAATGCTGGTAAAGTCAACATGTGTATGCCATCCTTTTCTTTTAAGATCAATATTTAATATTTCTGCAAAAATTTTTTCGGAGCCGGTGAGACTTTTTATATAGCGTGTTCCAACCGGACTGGTATAAATATCATAACTCATCACCGCGTAATCATCGGTTTCAATCAGCATATAACCTTTATCCATCGCTTCTTTTACACTTTCATTTTGGTCGAAACCTACATGATACAATGACCTTCCATCCAACTGAACTATCGAATCAATTTTGTAATGAAATTTATTGATGTCTTTTATATTTAGGAACGCGGGAACTTTTGTAATAAAGCCATTTTCGGCAACAGCTTGCGGTCCGCCTCCGGGATGAAAGTCTTCAAATAATCGCGTGTAAGAAACATCTTCTTTGCTTCTTCCCTGGATCAATTTTAATTTATAATTTTTTGCAGAAGGAAAATACTGAGCTTCGAAAACTGCTTCCGCAACTGAAAAATAATTCTCTTTGTCTTTTATGATCTCGCGGTAAAACCCTTTATTCTCAAAATCATTTTGTGGTTGATCAGATGAAATTTTTGCGATTGCTTTTTTTACTATTTCAATCGCGTTAATTGGTCTTATTACTATTTCCTGCAACTCGGCGGGAGCAGGATCGAGTTTTATTTCAAGTAATGTCAGTTCATTTATTTTTTCTTTGATAAATGATTTTGAATAATAACCTACCATCGAAACATGAATTGAATCGAGTTGTATTGACGGGTTAATTACAAATCTCCCTTCTTTATTCGCAACAAGACCTGTGATATTTCCTGAATGATAAATAATAATACTCGCTCCCGGCAAGGCTTCATTTGAATTATTTAAAGCAATGCCCTGCAATTGCTGATTAGGTTGACCAAATGCAAAAGCATTTAAAAAAGAAAATAAAATTAAAAAGTTGAAACGGTGCATAATTCAAATATATCCCAGTAGGACGATTATGCCTCTATTTTGTTACGTAGGAAAAAATATTTTCTGAGTTTTTTGAATATTGCTTTTTATTTAATGCAAAACGCTAAAAACAACGTGGGCGGTTTTTTCATTGCTGTTTAATTTTAAAATGTATGCACCATTTTTCAACGAAAAAATATTAAACGGAAGTTGATTAAAAGTCAACGTATGTGTTCCTGGAACCTGGCTTCCCAAATTAAAAGCAGCTACCCGTTGTCCGGCCATATTGTATAAAGAAAGCGCCACATTATCCGATGATGACAATGTGTAAGCAATAACCGAATTGCTATTAACGACGGGACTCGGATAAATTTTAATCCCGTTAATATTGGTTGTATCATTTACGGGGCCGGTAGTTGTATCTTTTAATTTTTTATTGATGTACACTTTATAATCCCCCGGATTGAGTGTAATGCCTTGGCTGTTGCCGGTCGCTATAATTGAGTCAGTTCCCAAATAATTATACCATGTTCCCGCATTTTGAAATGTAACGTTTGCTGATGAAGAAATAACATCAAAGTTGCCTATAACGGTAACACTTATCCCAGATCCTGATACCTGTAACGATTTAAATGCGTTATTTAAAGAATAGACTGGTGTTGCTGTTGCCAATTCCGGGTAATTATTTTGCAGATTAAGCAATGAAGCGTATACATCATGCAAATGTTTTCTTCCGGGGTTTTGCAAATAATCCCATCGCGCCGGCTTTGGAACCAACCGGCAGGAGCCGCTTGCATCAACGGTTCCATCGGTACACCAGTTAATAGAATAATCAAATCCTAATTCACCAAATTCAAAAAGCATTTTAGGCCCGGGCATCATTGACCAAAATGCAGTTGCCATTTCATTTCTTATTAAACCTGTTGCAGTATCTTTTACATTGTATGAACCGCTGCTGTTTCCATACTGTTCATTTTTATACATCAGTCTTTCTTCATCATGACTTTCCTGGTAATTCATCAAGCCTTGTTGAGGAACTGCTGCGCCTGCACCGGTTGATCCACTCAGATCCCAACCTGTAGTGTATCCCATTGTTGCCTGCTGATAATTATAACTCATATTATTCCACACTATCATTCCGTTATTGGCATATACTGCTCTTTCCGGATTTTCGGAAAACATTTCTAATATGCAATAGCTTCCAGGCGATGCAGTTTGCTCCGTTGCGTACAAACTATTCCAGATGTTTATTCGGGTTGTATCATAAGCATCCCATATAGCATCATTGCAACTGGTGCCATTGTTGGTGCATGAATTTACTTTTGTAAATCCCGTTGCAAGATCGAAACGATAACCATCAATATGATAATTCTTCAACCAATATGCAATTACGCGCTCTCTGAAATTTTGCGTGGCCTGGGTCGAATTATTAAACTGGTATCCGACATCATAATCGTGCGTGTAATATTGACTGAACCACGGACTGTTTGCGGCAGGAATATTATCCTTACTGTCCCAATACATTTGTACCATCGGCGAACTTCCGAAGGAATGATTGAGCACCATATCCATAATTACAGCCATTCCATTTTGATGGCACACATCAATAAATTGTTTGAGCGCTGTTTCTGTTCCATAAACTTTATCCGGAGCAAAATAAAAGTTTGGATTATACCCCCAACTGCTTGTGCCTTCAAAATTTGAGAGCGGCATCACTTCAATTGCGTTAATGCCTAAGGTCTTCAGATAATTTAGTGTATCCATCAACGTTAGCCAGTTGCCGTTTGCAAGAAATTCTCCCAACCATAATTCATAAACTCTTAAATTATTATTTGCCGGTCTTGAAAAATTTGTTGATTGCCAGTTGTATTGTGGTTTTGCTGTTTGAATAATGCTCGCAAGAGTTCCATTAGCGCCGGATGAAAATGATTTTAAATTTGGATAAGTAGAAGACGGAATGGAAGGATCAACATTTTTATCAAGAATTTTTTCAGTGTTATAATCTGCAAGAACCAGCGAATCATCAATTACATATTGATAAGCATATTCTGCGGATGGAGTTAATCCATTGATCTGAATCCAGAAATAAATACTGTCCGGAGTTTCGTTCATCTGGTAATTTGATGATTGCGTCCAGTTATTAAAATCACCAACAACAATTATTTTTTTTTTTTGTGGCGCGAATAAAACCAATACAACTGATGTATCTCCGGCGAGATAATTTATGCCTTCCGTTACGCCGGGTGGGAGCGGA
>DATHPY010000233.1:0-3965 GCA_035483315.1 Puia sp.
ATTTTTATGGGAACGTGGTGCGGCGACAGCAGGAGAGAAGTGCCGAGAATGTTTAAGATTTTAAATTATTGCGGCGTGAGATCTTCTCAAATAGAATTGATAATGCTTGATGACCGTGACTCTGTGTATAAACAAAGTCCAAACCATGAAGAACGCGGAATGAATATTCATCGTGTGCCGGATTTTATAGTGTTCGATAATAAAAAAGAAATCGGAAGAATTGTGGAATCGCCAATTGTTTCTCTTGAAAAAGATTTGGTAAAGATCACTAACGGTGAGGGATATTCGCCAAATTATAAAGCAGTCAGTTTCTTGATCAATTTTTTTCAAAAAAATAACATAAACACTGTTGAAAAAAACAATACAGACCTGGAAGAAAAATTAAAACCACTCGCATCCGCTTCATCTGAATTAAATACGTATGGTTATGTATTGATGGCTGTCGGCGACATGCAAAAAGCTGGGATCGTATTCAAACTAAATACGCAACTTTATCCCGATAAATCAAACACATTTGACAGTTTGGGCGAATACTATTTCAAAGCAGGTAATAAATCCCTGGCAAAGGCAAATTATCAGAAAGTTTTGCAAATGGAGCCTGGTAATGAAAATGCAAAGAAAATGATTGCTCAATTACAATAATAAGTTGAATTGATTTGCGTTAAAGACGTTTACATTATTTTTGCGACTTCAAAAAAATACAATGAAAAGAATAATCGTAATTGGGTTGATGCTTGCCAATGTTGCGGCGATTGCACAGGTTAAAAAGAAAACTGCTGCTGCGCCGCCGCAACCTGCTTTAAAAAACTCGATAGATTCATTGAGTTATGCGCTCGGTATGTCTGCGGGGAGTTTTTATAAGCAACAGGGAATGGCGACTTTGAATACTGCTTTATGTTCAAAAGGAATAAATGATGCGTTGAAAAGTGGAAAGACATTGCTTAATGAACAGCAGGCAAATGCTGTTATCATGGCTTTTGTACAAAAAGAAAGCGCAGAAAAAGCTGCAGGAAATAAAAAAGCTGGCGCTGATTTTCTTGCTGCTAATAAAACAAAACCTGGAGTTGTTACATTGCCAAGTGGATTGCAGTATATGATCTTAAAAGAAGGAACTGGCCCAAAGCCAACAGCAACCGATAAAGTAAGCTGTCATTACGAGGGTTCACTGATTGACGGTACTGTTTTTGAAAGCTCGATAAAAAATGGCAAGCCTGTTGTTTTCAACGTAAATGGTGTAATTCCTGGCTGGACGCAGGCTTTGCAATTAATGTCGGTTGGAAGTAAATGGAGATTATTTATTCCTTCAGATCTTGCTTATGGCGACCAGGGAAGCCAGGCAATAAAACCTGGCGCTACATTAATTTTTGATGTGGAATTATTAGAGATACTTAAATAAAAATATTTTCTCTTGCTTTGTGAAATAGCCCCGGATTTTTTCCGGGGTTTATTATTTTTGATAAGAATGCAAAACAAAAAAACACTGATCGTGATCGGCGGTGGCGCTGCCGGATTTTTTTGCGCGGTCAATGCTGCGCGGATGAACAGCGATCTGAAAGTTATTATTATTGAAAAGACAGGCAAAATACTAAGCAAAATAAAAGTGAGTGGCGGCGGGCGTTGCAATGTTACACACGCATGTTTTGAAATTGATGGGATGGCAAGAAAATATCCGCGAGGAGAAAATTTTGTAAAGAAAACATTTCATCAATTTTTTACGAAAGACACTGTAGAATGGTTTGAAGAAAGAGGTGTAAGGTTGAAGACGGAAGCTGACCGAAGAATGTTTCCGATCAGCAATTCTTCACAAACAATTATTGATTGTTTAATAAATGAAGCAAATAAATATCGTGTTGAAATTTTAAGAAATGTTCAGGTTGAAAGAATTGAAAAGTTGAATAAAGATTGGAGATTACATACGACCAACGGTCAACACCTAACGGCCAACTACGTCTGCGTTGCATCCGGCGGTTATCCAAAAACTTCCATGTTTGACTGGTTGAAAAATTTAGGACATACTATTGAAGAACCCGTTCCTTCATTATTCACTTTTAATTTGCCTAGTAATTCAATTACAAAATTAATGGGCGTTTCTGTCGCGGATGCGCAGGTTAAAATTGCCGGAACAAAATTGGTGGAAAGAGCGCCGTTACTAATAACACATTGGGGATTAAGCGGACCGTGCGTATTACGTTTGTCCGCATGGGGAGCGCGGGAATTGAAAGAAAAAAATTATGAGTTTAGTATTTTGATAAATTGGATCCCTGCTGAAAATGAAACATCATTACGTGAAAGGTATCAGGAGTTAAGAATTGAAACAGGTTCGCAAAAGATTATTAATAAAAACTCTTTCGGATTGCCGCAACGTTTGTGGGAATATCTCATCTACCAGTCAGGCATAACCGAAAATATGCGATGGGCTGATCTGCCGGCAAAAGAGCAAAAAAAGCTGATTGGCAATTTAATTGCTTATGAATGTTTGGTAAAAGGCAAAACAACTTTTAAGGAAGAATTTGTGACTGCGGGCGGAATTAAACTTTCTGAAATTGATTTTAATACGATGCAAAGTAAAATTGTTCCAAACATTTTTTTTGCAGGAGAAATAATGGATGTGGATGGAATTACAGGCGGATTTAATTTTCAGCACGCGTGGACGAGCGGATTTATTGCAGCGAAAGCGATTTCTAAAATAACATCTGGTTAAAATTGAATTGTGGTTACAATTGCTTTATCAATATTTTCAAGACCCTTCTCAAATGTTTTTTGTTTTTCCCAACCAAAACCTAAACGGAAATTGCGTTTGCTTTGTTCAAACCAATGACCTGGTCCGACATAAGTTTTATGATGCTCCAGCAAAATTTTATAAAATTTTTCAACGTCTATCTTAATTTCTTTTTTAAAACGGGGGAAGCAAATAACGCCACCTGTTGGCTCTATCCATTCCAGATGATTATGATTATTCATCCATTCTTTTAGCAGGTCGAAATTTATTTTTACATCATGCAGAATTGAAGGGAAATAGTTTTCTTTTTTCAAAAGATATTGCTAACAAATTTCTTCATCAATACCAGAATTGCAAATATGAATTAACTCTTTGGCCGCAAGAAAAAGATCCTGCAAAGATTTGTCCGATGAAATGATCCAGCCCAAACGGATGCCCGGAATTCCATATGCTTTTGATACAGACGAAATGCTGATATTATTTTTACTCAACGTTGCGGCTAATGGCGTGGAAACTTTAAAAGAAATATCGCGGTAGGTTTCATCAACAAGCAGGTAACAATTATTTTTTTCTGCAAGGTCTGATAATGTAAACAAATTTTCTTCACTGATCATTGTGCCTGTCGGATTATGGGGCGTTGTGATGCTGATGAGTTTTGTATTTGGTTTGATGGCGGCTTTTATTTTTTCAACATCAAGCGCATGTTTTTCTTCAAACTGCAGATCAATAAAGCTAATATCACAACCGATCGCGCGTAATGTTTCAATATTCGTTGTATAATTTGGACGAACTACAATAACACGTTCACCTTTTTTCAATAATGAAGAATGAATGATAAATAAAGCGCCGGTTGCTCCAACCGTTAGCAAAATATTTTTCGCGGAAATATTTTTGTGATCATCAGCGATCAGTTTGCGAAGCGCGGGTTTGCCGATATGATCTGCATATGCGATGACGAGATCATTTAGATTAATATCAAGTTCTTTAAATAATACATCTCTCACCTAACTTTCTGCGAGGTTGCATTCAATAGAATCTAACCCAAACTTTCAGGCGATTCTATTCCAATCGGCATTCTTTTATATAGCATATTATTTCTCCCTTGAGTAAAACCTATTACGCACTTTCTTTTTTAAATACACAAAGAAAAAACAGTGGCTTGCCTTTACTGTCAAATGTTTCCGGATAACTATCTCCTTTAAGATTGTAGCAAATCGTCAGCAATTGATTTTCCAATTTGTAAATA
>DATHPY010000234.1:0-3122 GCA_035483315.1 Puia sp.
TAATTACGACGGGCTTTGCTTTCATCATCAGTAACATAACGCATTTTAATTCTTCCAAGACTATCTCTGTCTGCTTTGTTATCTTTACCCAAGTCAATTGTTTCGAAACGATTACCACGATAAGGTGCGACATCGCTAACATCCTGTCCGGACATCGGGCGATAAACATCGGCAACCCACTCGCTCACATTTCCCGACATATTATACAATCCAAAACCATTGGGGAAGAAAGAAGTTACCGGAGCCGTGTAAACTGCATTATCATTCAAACCGCCTGCAACACCCATGTTATCACCGGAACCGCGTTTAAAGTTTGCAAGAAAAGTTCCCTGCCAGCTTCCGTGTTTAGTATCACGAAGCCCGTTAACATTATTGCTCCAGGAATAAACTTGTTTATTAGTGATCAATTCTTCACCGCGTTTATTATCTTTTTTGCTTGCCATCGGATTTTGATTGATATATCCGAGCGCTGCATATTCCCATTCTGCTTCTGTAGGCAAACGATAAGATGGTAACAAAATTCCATCTTCAAAAGTTACCTGTGTTCTTGGCGTTCCGTTAGGATTTTTTAAAGGATTATTTTTTGCTTTTGCTGCCTGACCCGGTGTTGCCTGGTATTCTCCCAGCAAATAAGCTTTTGTATTAAAATTTTCCTGTCCTAAGCCCTGAATATTTTTTAAAGAATTTTTGTTGATATAGCCTCTGTCAACAAGCGCTTTTTCATTAACACGATCACTTCTCCATAAACAAAAATCGTGAGCTTGTTTCCAGGTCACTCCAACAACAGGATAATAATTATAAGAAGGATGACGGAAATAATATTCAACCATTGGCTCGTTGTAAGCTAATTCACTTCTCCAAACCAATGTATCCGGCAATGCCTGATCACGAACTGCTTTATATTCATCACCATCAAAAACATTATTTATCCAATAAAGGTATTCACGGTAGTGAACGTTGGCGACTTCGGTTCTGTCAATATAAAATGAGTTAACAGTTACTCTTCTTGGAACGTTGTTCCAGTCGCTCATCACGTCTTCTTCTGTTGCACCCATGGTAAATGTACCACCTTGTACAAAAACAAGTCCGGGTCCGGTACGTTGTTCTTTTTCCAAAGAAACCTGGTAGCCGCCCATGTTTTTATCATTATAATTCCAGCCTGTTACCGTTGATTGTTCTGGCTTTTTGGTGCAAGATGCGATCAGTACCGCAATGCTTCCGAACAGAGTTAGGTTTTTCAAATTCATTTCAAAAATATTTAGCATGATGTGAACTTAGTAAACGTTATTGGTTTGCAATTATTGTACCTCAAAGAGGGATTTATATAAGATTTTTGCACAGTTCAATATAGTTAGTTTTTCGGGTAAAAAAAGGATGAAATATTTATTTTTCAAAAACATGAAATGACAATTTTTCATGTACCTCCTAAACGTAAAATTTCAATAACTTATGTGAGAATTTGCATTAAAATACGTGCAGAATCGGGAGGGGTTATTTTTTGTTTTAATTTTATGGAATGATACTTTATCAAGTACTGATTATTCAAAAAAAGATATAGCTTTCCATACACAATAAAGAAAACCCGAAACCGTTGAAGTAAAGTTAATTATAAAGGTCTGCTAATAAACATACTACTGAATGGTAAAATTTTACTCTGAAATTTAAAGTAACCATATATCGGAACAAATAGCTTAAAGTTTTTTCCGGTAATCTTGAAATCAAAATAAGACAAATCTGAAAACATGAAACGATTGACCTTTAGATTAGCTGCTTTTGCTCTTTTCGCCCTAAGTTTTAATTTTTTACATGCGCAATATCTTGCTAACGGAATTGTAACTACGGCAGTTCCTTTTTTAAGAATTTCTCCTGACGCACGCGCCGGTGGAATGGGCGATTTAGGTGTGGCAACTTCTCCGGATGCAAACTCATCTTTTTATAACCTGGCAAAAACTCCATTTTCAAAACATGATTATGGTATTGGTCTTACTTATACTCCATGGTTAAAAGATCTTGGTTTGAACGATGTGTATTTATTATCTGCTGCCGGTTTTTATAAATTGAATGCAAACGAAGCAATATCGGCATCAATAAGGTATTTTAGTTTGGGAAATATTCAATTTACCGATTACAGCGGAAATACACTTGGTCAGGGACAACCAAGGGAATATGGAGCTGATTTTGGATATTCACGGAAATTATCTGATAGATTGTCGGTGGCTTTGGCTTTGCGTTATATCCATTCAAATCTTGCAGCAGGGTATGCTTCAAATGGTCAAACTTACAAGCCGGGCAACTCGGTAGCAGGCGATATCTCCCTTTACTACAACCTTCAAAACGAAGCTGGACAAGGCTGGAGTTTTGGCGCGACAGTAACCAATCTCGGAAATAAAATTGGCTATACAAACGATGCAACAGAAAAAGATTATATCCCTGCATCTCTTAATTTAGGAACAGCGTATACGGCCGTATTTGATGAGCAGAATAAAATTATGTTTGGTGTTGACCTGCATAAATTATTAGTGCCCGCACCGCCAGGACCGACAGGTAATACTAGTACTGATTCTGCCAATCTTGTAACATATAGGGACAAAACCGTTGTGAGCAGTTGGTTTAGTTCGTTTTCAGGACCAAATCAATTACAATTAATTGATGTTTCAATTGGAGCTGAATATTCTTACCAGGATCAATTTTTTGTTCGTGTTGGATATTTTTACGAAAATCCGAACCAGGGAGACAGAAAATATTTTACAGCCGGCGTAGGTTTAAAGTATAATGTTATCGGGTTAAATTTTTCTTACTTAGTTCCATCGGGTAATGGAGTTACAAGAAATCCATTATCAAATACAATCCGTTTTGGTTTGGTATTTGACCTGGATAACAATAGCAGCAATACAACAACCACTACTCCTGCCGCTACTAATCAATAATTGACAGTCTTCTTAAAATAAAATAATTTTGAACGTCCTGTAAAACTTGCAGGACGTTTTCTTTTTTAATCAAATCAATATGTCTTTTAGAATTGGTAATGGAATAGATTTTCATCAACTGCAGGAGGGTCGTGATTTTTGGCTTGGCGGTGTAAAAATTCCTTTCAATAAAGGCGCCGTCGGTCACAGCGACGC
>DATHPY010000235.1:0-13377 GCA_035483315.1 Puia sp.
TTTAAAACCGGGTTTGTAGGAATTCGTTATCACTACATTCAGTTTCATACGCAGCTCGCAAATAACATTTCGCAATTCAGTCATAACTATTATAACACTACAGAAATTTGGGGCGGTTGGAATATTGGCAAAAAATTTCAACTGCTTGCGTTCGTTCCGTATTATTTTAATAAGCAGGTTGATGACGATGGCACCACGTATAAAAATGGTTTGGGCGATATTACTTTGATGATGAATTACCAGGTGCTGCACACCAGGTCAATGAATAATAACAAAAACGTGGAGCAGATATTATGGCTCGGCGGCGGCATAAAATTACCAACCGGAACTTTCAAAGTAAACCCGGATGATTCAACAACAACGCTTGCGGATATTAATGCACAGATCGGAACGGGCAGCACAGATTTTTTATTGAATGCATTATACAATGTGCGCGTTGGTTTTTTTGGCGTGAGCACTTCTGCGAATTATAAAATAGGAACTACCAATCGCTCTGATTATAAATTCGGAAATAAATTTACCGGAAGCAGCATTGCTTATTATCGTTTGCGTTTTCATGGAATCGGTATTTCGCCAAATGCAGGCGCAATGTATGAACACACCGATGTAAATTTTTTAAACAAAGAGAAAGTTCAGTACACGGGAAGTTATATTGTAAGCGCAATAGCCGGAGTTGAATTTAATTTTAATAGAATTGCGGTTGGCATCAGCGCACAATCACCTTTAGTGCAAAATTTTGCGGAAGGACAAACTAAAATGCAGTTTAGAGGAATGGCGCATGTAACTTTTGCGTTGTGAAAAGTTTTCTCACAGATAACACAGATCTTCACAGATAAATACAAAAGCAAATTACCAGTGCAAATCTGTGTTATCTGTGAGAGAATTAATTCTTACGCAGCTTTTTTCTCATCAATTTTTTTGCAGAGCAATTCGAAGATGTCATCAATATTTCCTTCGCCTTTTACGTATTCTACTTTGCCGAATTCTTTATAATGTTCAGCAACGGCGGCAGTCTTTTTTTCATATTCAGTGATCCGTGCAGCAATTATTTCTTCGTTCACGTCGTCCATTCTGTCTGACGTACGTCCGCGATTTAATAATCGTTGAATCAATTCTTCCTGTGTAACCTGCAAAGCAAGTACGATTGCAATTTCAGTTCCTTTTTGTGCAAGCAATTTATCCAATGCTTCGGCTTGTGCAGTGGTGCGGGGAAAACCATCAAACAAAAAACCATTAACGTGCAGATTATTTTCAATAGCAACATCTATCATTTCTATTACAATTTCATCCGGCACTAATTTTCCTTCAGCCATCAAATTTTTCACGGCCATTCCCAAAGGAGTTTGTCCGGCAATTTCGCTGCGCAACAAGTCGCCGGTGCTTAAATGTTTAAGTCCGTATTTCGCGATCAGTCTTTCCGATTGAGTTCCTTTTCCACTGCCCGGCGGGCCAAATAAAATTAAATTGAACATCGTGTTTTGGTTACTTCTTGTAAGTTAACAAACCTATATAAAAATGATGATAATGCAAAAAGTGAAGTAAGGCACAAGGAACAAGAGACAAGGCCTGGAATTCAAAAAGACTTTTTGATTGTAACGACTTGTGCCTTGAATCTTTTGCCTTGTCTCTTGTTTCTTGTTTCTTAAACTCCAAAGATTTGTTAAGCCTTTCCTTTGTCATTATTCGGACAAACTAACCGAACTCACGCCACGTATATTTGTTGTACAATTAAAATGATGAAGAATTTACTTAAATTTTCAGGAGTAATTTTATTAGGAATAGCTTTTCAATACTGCTCTTCTTATTCTCAAAATTCAAATAATCAGAAAAATATGGACTCAACTAAAAAAGCAAACAACCCGGTTTATTCTCACACTGATACATCCCAGGTAAATGTGAGCGATGACCAATGGAAAACAATTTTACCAAAAGATGTTTACAATATCGCCAGGCTAAAAGGTACGGAAAGACCCGGCTCCAGCGAGTTTGAACATTCCAAAGAAATCGGCACTTATTACTGCGCAGTTTGTGGCAACGCACTTTTTAAAAGCGATACAAAATTTGAAAGCGGTTGCGGTTGGCCAAGTTTTTATGAGCCAATAAGCAAAACCAGTATTATTTATTTAGACGATAATTCCTACGGTATGAAAAGAACGGAAGTGGAGTGCGGCAGATGCAAATCACATTTAGGTCATGTGTTTAATGATGGGCCGCCGCCAACAGGACTTCGTTATTGCATCAACGGTGTTGTGCTCGATTTTGAGAAAGCAAAAGACGCTGAAAAAAAATACAACGACGAAAAGCATTCGTAAATCATAATAAAGGATGGCTATAAGTAAAAAGCAACTTTGTATTAAAGTTGCTTTTTTATTTTTTGATACCGGCTTTAGTAACTCCGGTTGAGCATCGTTGCGTCGCAATCCGTTTATCTGTTGCTACTATTGAGCGGTGGTTTCAAGTTCTAAATCGCAAATGGATATCAATCATTTTTTTGCCACAGAGAAAATTACGAGAACCACAGAGAATCTCCGCTGTTAAGATACTCAGCGGTTCTCAACAAACTCCGTGGCTCTCAGTGGCAAAAAAAATCGCCCTGCAAAATTATTTTCCTTGAACAACTGGGTGTGTTTTCAATAACATCACTCCATGTGCCGGCAATGAAGCTGTGAAAGAGTTTTTAAATGTCCCGATGTTTTGTTGTCTCCACACATCACGCAGTTTTAATTGAGAAGATAAGTTCAGATCAGAAAAACTAATCGTTTCTTTCTGCGCTTTATCATTCAAATTAAAAATGCCGATCGTTTTATTTCCATCTTCCAGATCTTTCACCCAAACCTGGACATTATTTTTTTCAAAAACTTTTCTTGCAGATTTTCCCAACGCGTCCTGGTCAATTGCAAGCACTTCATCATTGGTCAATAAATTCAACGTAAAATCATCAAGCTGGCTCATATCGCAACCAATCAATAATGGCGCTGATAATAAACACCACAAACTGATATGCGTGTATTGTTCATCCGGAGTTAATCGTGTATTATGCAAACTTGGACCCCACCCAACTTTACCAACCACCAACATATCGGGATCATTAAAATGCCCGGGTTGTGCATATGGCGCAGGTTTATCCTGGCTAAAACCTATGCCAGACATGCTTCCCCACGAATCATTAATATCGCCGGTTGTTCTCCAACTGTTGCCGCCAACTTCTGCAGCCCATTTCCAACTATCGCCCATTCCATATTGACAAAAACTGAACATGATATCGCGGTTCACTTTATTCAATGCATCGCGCATTACAAAATATGGTTTTTTATATTCGTCGAGCGATGGATCTTTTGGAGCAATATTTCCGTAGGAACACCAATCATATTTTAAATAATCAATTCCCCATTCGCCATAAGTTTTTGCATCTTGCTCTTCGTGCTGATAACTTCCCAAATAACCGCCGCATGTTTTTGGACCGGGCGAAGAATAAATTCCGAGTTTCAATCCCAATCCATGTACATAATCACTTAATGATTTCATGTTCGGGAATTTTTTATTAGCAATTATTTCTCCGGTTGCCGCGCGATTTGCATCTTCCCATCCATCATCAATATTTATAAACGTCCATCCATGACCGGCCAATTTTTCATACATCTGTTTTGCAGATGCTTTAACTTTTTCATCACTCACACTCAAGCCCCAGCAGTTCCAGCTATTCCATCCTAATGCAGGAGTTAATCCAATCACATCTCCGCAAACAATGGTGAAATTTTTATTTATTGAACCTGATTTATTCTTCACAATTAATTTCACTTTGTAATTACCTTTTGTTGCAAGTGTTCCGGTAATAATTCCAGTTTGTTTATCTACCTGCAATCCTCTGGGAAGATTTATTGCATCGTACGTTAACGGCTTATCACCAGTTGCAGGAATCGCATATTGAAAAGGTGAATTGGGTTTCTCACCAAAAATATTTGGCCCATTAATTTTTGCCATCGCACCAGGTTTTGGTGTTAACACATAAGGAATGCCTTCAGATTGCACAATTTCTTTCTGACTTCTGTTCTCCGTAAAAATATAAGACGCGATGTAAGATTTATTTTCCGGCAGCGTTGCTTTAAAAGTATATTCAAACGGTCTGTCTTTTGCAAAATCAATTCCTACTGTTTGTTTAAAAACTATTGAATCTGTGATCGGATCAGTTATAGTAATGCGCAGCTTTCCATTGAAATCGTATTTATCGCTTATTGATTGCAGAACGATTTTTTTTGAAACTTTTTTATTTGGTAAGAATTCAAAGTTGTTATCATTCTTATTTATCAAAACATAATCAGTAACATCCGTCATGCTGATTCCATATTTTCCATCATACATGCCGCCATCGCCACCGTGATCGTACACGCGTACAGCAATCACATTTTCTTTATCCCACAAAATTTTTGGATCATTTAATAATACTGAATAAGAACGCTGCTCATCATAAGGACCATCTTTAATATTAAATACTTTGCCGGCGTTTCGTCCAATCAATTTTCCATTAAGAAAAACTTCATCGCCATCATCAATCTTACCCAGGTCGAATCTTAATTTTTCTTTTAAAAAGGATTTCTCTTTGATGGAAGAAGGAATGACAATATGCAAACGATACCACGCAAAACCATCATAATTTTCATATCCCTGCGATTCCCACGGTTTGCCAATTTCAATCGGCGCCCAGGATGAATCATCGAATGTTGGGGAAGACCAGGCAGTGCTATCGCCGGTTTTAAATTTCCATCCTTTGGTAATGTTTACATCCTGCGAAAAAATGGATATTGAAATAAAAAGAAGACAAGCAACAAATAAAATTTTCATGATTTACGTTTGAAGAGAAGCCAAATTACGAAAGAGTAAATGAAATATTTATTTTTGTTCGTGTAAAAGCCATCTTAGCTCAGTTGGTAGAGTACCTGATTCGTAATCAGGTGGTCGTGGGTTCGACTCCCATAGATGGCTCGCATATAATCAATTAGTTGTGAATGCACGAATAATATTTAAAATTTTTGTCATTTGCACAAGACTTCCTTTTTGATTTAAGCTGACAATATCCGTTTTAGGATATCCATCACTGTTAGTGCATATCAAAGGAGCAAAAAGAGAGGAATGTTTTATCTAAAAAATATTGCAGTATTAGTCTTTGAAATTAACGGCTGACGGTATTGCTTTTCAGTTCAACAGTGTTATCTTTTCGCACACCATGCGACTGTCAAATTTTTTCTCTTTTTCCTATAATTCGAAAAACCGACGGGACGAAATATTGCTGGTTATTATACCGCGGTGCTCAACCTTTTATAAGGAAATTGTAGATGCTTTGTAGTCTTTTTGCTCACTTAACAAGAATTTTACAGAGCGACAGTCACTTTAAAGTGATTAGTATATAACTTTACACCTCATGAATTGCGGAAAAAAACAATACACTAAGCTGTTTTTTAAATTGCTTTTACTTGCAGTTTATTTCGGTTTTTTTACCGTTCAACTTTTTTTACGATACACCTCTTCTCATTCGCAACAATTCTTAGACCTTGATAATAGTTATCAAAAAAATCTTACTGAAAAATCATTCACTATAAAAACTGTTTTATCGAAAGATGAAACGCATAAATGCAAATCGCTTTCTTATCTTAATAAAAGATTTCACCCAAAGCATAATGTAATTCTTCCTGATGTTGACCTGCAAATAAAAAATATTTACTCGATTTTTTCTGTAAACTTTTATTTCATTAATAATGGCATTACGGAATTAAAAGTAAATAAACCCTCTTTACGCGGACCTCCTGCTGTTTGCTGACATTAGTTTAGCATTCATTCTCATCATTAAAAATTTTTTCATGGTTGTTTCCTTTAAAAAAACAATCGGAGTTACGCTATGTATATTTCTATTGCTTTCCGATACAATAAATGCACAGCAAAAAAATTATTCATTATCCGATTTTGTTGATTCGGCAGAACATCACATGCCCGCGCTCTTACAAAAAGAAGCATTAGTGGATGCTGCGAAAGCAGGCGTTACCGATGCGCGTCACTCATTTTTGCCAACTGCTTTTGTTGGCGATGAATTGAATTTAGGAACAGATAATTCTCTTCCCGGTTCATATTTGTCGTATGGAATAATTCCGTCAACGTCAAGTGGATTACATCCATCAAACGATTATCAATCAGCGGTTGGAAATATTGCCATATTTCAAAGCCAGTTTGAATTGATTGATTTCGGTTTGAAAAAAGCGAAGATTGATAATGCAAAAGCATATACTAATCTTACGCAGGCAGATCTTGACAGAGAAAAATATTTGTTGAAATGGCAAGTTGGTAAATTGTATTTCGAAGAAATGAAAAATCAGTTTCAACTCGCAATTGATCAGCAAAATGTTTCGCGTTATGAAGAAGTTTATAAAGTGATAGAAGCTGTTACGCGAAGTGGAATTAAAGCCGGCGCTGATTCATCTCTCGCAATGGCGGAATTATCTAAAAGCCGGATCATCTATAATCAAACAGAAGGGCAGATAAAACAATTACAACAACAACTTTCTTATTTAACGGGCATTAACATAAATAATTTCTCCATTGATACAACACAAATAAAAAATTATTCAGAGGCTTTGAATTTTATATCGAAAAGAAATTATTCAGATAGTTCAAATAACCCGATAATTGATTTTTACGCAAAACAGGAAATACTAAACAGGCAAACAGAAAATCTTGTAAATAAAAGCTACCTGCCAAAAATATTTTTGAATGCAACAGGATGGGCGCGCGGTTCCAGCATTGATTACAATGGAGATTACAAATCATTGAGTGCAGGATTAGGTTACCAGCGTTTCAATTATATGGTTGGAGCAACTTTAGTTTATGATCTTTTTAATGTTATGCATAGAAAAGATAAATTGGCGATCACTCATTACAATACTATTGCCAGTGATTATGATCTGCAGCAGGAGCAACTCGAATTGCAAAACGTAAATAACCAGGCCGATGAAGCAATAAGAACTTCAGAAAAAAATTTATTTGAAATTCCTGTTCAGATAAAAGCTTCCCAGGATGGATACAATCAAAAAACAGCGCAATACAAAGCGGGAATCATTAACCTGATTGATCTGACCAACGCATCATTCGTTTTATATCGCGCACAATCTGATTACGTGCAAACATTAAGCGATTGGTTGCTCGCGAATCTCGACAAAGCTGGTGCAACAAATAATCTTGATCTTTTCATTCAATCTATAAAAAAATAAATCATGGTTCGTGCAGCATTAAAAAGACCGATTACCGTGCTCGTATTATTCATGGGTCTTTTATTGTTTTCAGTGATCGCTATTCGCACAATACCGATTGATATATTTCCGAGACTAAACCTTCCGACTATTTATGTTATTGAACAATACGGCGGCATGTCGCCAAAACAAATGGAAGGTTTTTTTGCTACGCGCATGCAGGATCAGTTTTTATATATTAACGGAGTAAAAAATATTGAAAGTAAAAATGTACAGGGCTTATCACTGATCAAAGTCACATTTTACGAAAACACCAATATGGCCGAAGCATCGGCGCAGCTTGCATTACAGGTGAATCGTGTGTCAGCTTTTTTTCCACCCGGCGCATTGCCTCCACAGGTGATCCGATTCGATGCATCATCATTACCTGTTGGCGAATTGGTTTTTTCCAGCAAGACAAGATCGCTAAAAGATATTTTTGATATTGCGCTAACACGAATCCGGCCCTTATTTGCCACAGTACCGGGAATGTCTTCAGCTCCGCCATTTGGCTCAAATGCAAGAACGGTTGTGATAAATGTTGATCCGGAAAAATTAAGAACATTTAATCTTTCTCCGGATGAAGTTGTGGAAGCTGTTGTAAAAAATAATGCCATCACTCCCGCAGGAAATTTGCGTGTTGACAGCACGATGTATTTTACAACAATAAATTCTTTGGAAGATAGTGTTAAACAATTTAATGATATACCTATAAAAAGTAATGGCACTACAACAATATTTGTGAAAGATGTTGCGCGGGTTGCGGACGCAGCGGATGTTACTGTTGATTACGCTTTGGTGAATGGAAAACGCTCCGTTTATATTCCGGTTGTTAAAACTGCAGACGCATCAACATTAGATGTGGTAAATACTTTACGTAAAAAACTTCCGGAGATGAAATCATTATTGCCGGATGATATCGATCTTAGTTATGAATTCGACCAGTCCATTTTTGTTATTAATGCTGCAAAGAGTTTGATGACGGAAGGAATTCTCGGCGCAATATTAACCGGTTTGATGGTTTTACTTTTTTTGCGCGACTGGCGAAGCAGTTTGGTTGTTATCATCACCATTCCCGTTTCTGTTCTTAGCGCAGTTTTCTTTTTAAATCTCGCGGGACAAACAATTAATATCATGACGTTGAGCGGGCTCGCGCTTGCAATTGGTATTCTTGTTGACCAGGCAACAGTTACCATTGAAAATATTCATCAGCATTTGGAGATGGGAAAAAATAAAAAGCAAGCAATACTCGATGCTTGTTCAGAAATTTCATTTCCGTTATTATTAATTCTATTGTGCATTCTTGCTGTGTTTGCGCCGTCGTTTGTAATGAATGGTGTTCCGAAAGCGATGTTTCTTCCATTATCATTGTCAATTGCATTTGCCATGATCGTTTCTTTCATCGCTGCGCAAACATTAGTGCCTGTGATTTCAAATTGGTTGTTAAAAGCGGAAAAATTTCAGTATAATCATTCAAAAACTCATGCACATGCCGGACTGGCGTTGGATGAAAACGAAAATGATGAAATAAATAAACATGGGAAAGAAGACACAAAACATCTTGAACAAAATTCTTTCTTTCAAAAAATAAAAGTTGGACTTGCAAGGCGATTGGAAAAATGGATGCCACGAAGAAAAATAATTGTCACTGTTTATTTAATTATTGCATTCGTTGCCGTCGCTTTTTGTTTTTTAATTATCGGAAAAGATCTGTTGCCGAAAAGTAATATCGGTCAGTTGCAACTGCGCGTTCGTGAGCCGGATGGAACAAGGCTCGAAGTAACCGAAGATGCAACAAAAAATATTTTAGATATTATTGATTCCGCAGTTGATGGTAATATTGCTATAAGCTCAGCGCACATCGGCACTATACCAAGCAATTTTGGCGCGAGCAATTTATATATTTTTTCAAGCGGAACACATGAAGCAGTGATACAGGTAAATATTAATGAGAGTTTCAAAATAAAAATGGATGATCTGAAAGAAGATTTAAGAAAACGAATTGCAGAAAAATATCCCAACATAAAAATTTCCTTTGAACCGATCGAGCTCACGGAAAAAATTATGGCGCAAGGCGCATCAACTCCAATAGAAGTTCGCATAGCCGGAAAGAATATGAATGATATCGAAAATTATTCTTCGCGGTTACTGGAGAAATTAAAGTCTATTTCTTTTTTGCGTGATGTACAAATTGCGCAACCGCTCAAAGAACCTGTTATTAATATTTCCATTGACAGACAAAAATTGGCGTTAATGAATCTCACCATTGATAATATTTCCAAAAGCATTACCGATGCAACTTCATCAAGCCGCTTCACCAATAAAAATTTATGGCTTGATGATAAAACATCTTACACTTATCAAACACAAATTTTTATTCCGGAATATATCATGAATTCAACCGAGCAATTAAGATCAATTCCATTAATGCCAGGGCAAATGCGGCCAGTGCTTGCAGATGTTGCATCACTTTCATTCGATACAATTCCCGGTGAATACGACAGAAGCGGACCGCGAAGATTTGTTACAGTAAGCGCCAACATCAATAAAAAAGATCTGGGCTCCGCAACAACAGCAGTACAAAAAGCAATTGATGAACTCGGCGCGCCCCCAACAGGATTAGTGCCGGAAATAAAAGGGATGTCATCACTACTTATTGAAACGCTTGGTTCATTGCAAAGCGGTTTGCTTGCAGCTATCGTTGTTATTTTATTATTACTCGCTGCAAATTATCAATCGTTCGGGCTTTCTGTTTCAGTGCTGGCAACTGTTCCTGCGGTTTTGTCGGGCTCAATGATTTTATTATTACTAACAGGCGCAACACTTAACCTGCAATCGTATATGGGAATTATTATGGCAGTCGGCGTATCAGTTGCGAACGCAATTTTAATTGTAACGAACGCAGAAAATTTGCGGCTTGAATATAAAGATCCGTTCAAAGCGGCAACAGTCGCAGCAAGCATTCGGTTACGCCCGATATTAATGACGAGTATGGCGATGATTGCAGGAATGGTTCCGATGGCAAGTGGATTAGGAGAATCCGGCGATCAGTCTGCGCCATTAGGACGCGCAGTTATTGGCGGACTTGCAGCATCAACTTTTGCTGCACTATATATTGTGCCATTGGTGTATGGATGGGTTCAGCAAAAAAAATCTTTCGGTACTGTTTCGTTATTGCCGGAAGATGATGTCTGAACGCGGATTTTGGGGGATTAATAAGATGAGGAGATGTAAAATGATAGAATTGGGCAGAATAAAAGTAAATTAAAAGGAGACCGTCATTGCGGGGAGCGAAGCGTTGGTTTATGCTTAGGCGCGACGTGGCAATCTGCTTTTATTAATAATTAGCTTCTTGATTTTTAAAATCAGATTGCCACAACCCATGCTCGGGCGCAATTCTGCGCGATAGGCTTCGCAATGACGTTGACTGATTTTATTTTTCATTATTTTTTGATTTACTCTTATTCTGCCCAACCCGATAAAATAAATTTTCTTTCATTATAAAATGACAATCATGAATTATAGATTCGTAGATTTTTCTTTCATATCCCTTAAATCCATAAAATCTTTTCAAATCCTGGTTCTGATAATTATCTTTTTTTATTCCTGTTCCAATAATAAAGAACCGGAAAAAAAACCAGCATCTTCAAATACACCAAAATATATTCTTGCCAAAATTGAAAAAGCGAAAGTTAGTGAGCAGCTAAAATTACCTGCGCAATTAGCCGCTTACCAGGAAGTGGATATTTTTCCCAAAGAAAACGGATATGTAAAAACAGTTTCAGTTGATATCGGTTCACACGTAAAAAAAGGGAAAATATTAATGACACTCGAAGCGCCGGAATTAGATCAGGCTGTAGTTCAGGCAAAAGAAAAATATGCACGTGCAAAATCGGATTACACTATTGATAAAGAAAATTACGAACGATTGAAAGAAGCTTCACAAACTGCGGGCGCAATTTCTCCGCTCGATCTTGCCACTGCAAAAGCAAAAGCAGATGCAGACAGTTCATTAAGCAATGCTGAAAAAGCAAACTGGCAAATGCAACAAACAATGATGGGTTATTTAATTGTAACCGCGCCTTTCAATGGTGTGATCACACAAAGAAATGTTCATCCGGGAGCGTTGGTAAGCGCTGAAGCAAAAGACGGCAAACCTATGCTTGAATTAAAACAAGTGGATCATTTGCGTTTGGAAGTTGATATTCCCGAAAGCGCTGTTTCAAGTCTGAATAAAAAAAATGACAGTGTTTCTTTTTCGCTTTCCGCTTTTCCGGGAGTTATTCGAAAAGGTCATATCAGCAGAATATCAATGAATATTAATGCGCAATATCGTTCGGAAAGAATTGAACTTGATGTGTACAATGCTGACGGTTCCCTCGCGCCTGGTATGTATGCGGATGTGATTTTTAATTCAGAAGGAAATCAAAATGCATTATCTGTTCCGAAATCTGCAGTTATCATTTCAACAGAAAGAAAATATGTTTTGGTGGTAAGAAATAATAAAGCCGTAAAAGTTGATGTGATAACTGGAAACGAATCAAATGGAAAAACAGAAATTGTCGGCGCGCTTCAACCGGGCGAGGAAGTAATTTCGGATGCTGATGATGAAATAAAAGAAGGAACTGTAGTGATTGAAAAATGACAAATCGAAAAATAAGAAAATGCTTCGAGCATTAACGTTAGCAGGTTTTGATCTTTTCAATAATATCCCTTAAGAACAACTAGATCTATTTTGATCCTTGGCTGGCAGCAACATTCCTGGGAAGCGCTTATTAAATATTTTCAATGATCAGCCTATTTATTTTTTTTAAAGATAACAAAAATGCCTAACCGAAAAAATAAATATATCTATCAAAAAATATTTTCTAATGATAATTGGCGCGCATTGGCTAATATACAGCGCTGATCCGGAGGCAGACAGGCTTTTTTTTAAAGACGTGCTCAAGTTCCGCATGTTGATATAGGCCATGGCTGAATCATTTTGGCGCTTCCTCATTCTGAGCTAGCTGTTCATCCTTCACGCCAATTTTATAAATAAATTTATTCAGATGTATAAAATTGCAGTTATTGTTACATTAGCAAAATGAAACACCTTCAAACAATACATCCCATAATTTTTCTTTTGATAGCGACTACTTTTGAAGTTTGCGGCGATGCTATAATAAGAAAATCTGTTTATGATCATACAGGATTGACAAGGCTCGTATTTGCAGTATCAGGAACTATTTTATTATTTGGATACGGTCTCTTTCTGAATTTAGCTCCGGTTGAATTCGGACAAGTAGTTGGTCTGTATATTGCCACTTTGTTCGTTGTTTGGCAGATCATTAATTATGTTGCATTTCATACCTTACCCACCATTCCCATAATTGTTGGCGGAATCTTGGTAATTGCGGGAGGAATGATCATTACATTCTGGAAACCACAATGATTCTTCCGTTACAAAAATTAACTCTAAATAGATCATCTCGCTATTTTTTTCTTTTATAAGTAAAATCATAACTGGTTGTCCATGTTTTGCCTCCGTCAGTTGACGTTTCATTGAATTGTCTTACCTGATCGGGTCCCTGGTTATAAAATATAAATCTGCCGGTCGTTTTATTTCCTTGCGCATTTGCGAATTCAAAGTCGAAATGCATCGCACTATCCTTGTAAACACCATTAACGAATTCCTGGATGCCGCTTGCATAAGAACCAGCCCAGCTCTGTTTCCATTTATTAGTGACGGGATCTATAAAATTGATGCTTTTGCCGGTGCTATTTTGGCTATCCCAATTTTCAAGAATTGCACATCCACCTGCGATCATTTGTATAAGACTATGCCCCTGGTAGATTTTTGTCGCTGTTTGATAAACATCCCATTCCCCGATCCAAAAATCAAATTCTCTTGCATGCGGATCTGACATGCATGGATAAAGAAAAGTAAAGACCTTTTGCCTGATCTCTTTAAAATGTCTATCATCACGGATCGAATTAAAATCGGACAGTGAATCCAATTCACGCAAATTGATGTATGAGGCCGATACTGCACTGTCAAGGTCTATGAATGCTTCCTGCCTGTTCTTTTGGATCGCATATATTCTCGCCATCCTGGAATAGATGA
>DATHPY010000236.1:0-2532 GCA_035483315.1 Puia sp.
GCATTGTCTGAAGAAATAACAAATGGAGGTTTTAAAATAAATAATAACGAAAGCAGGGAAAAAACGATCAGGCATATTTGACCTAAAATTAAATACCGCATCAAAATATCTTTTTTCCTCACTCCATATATAATAAAGAAAATGCTGAGCGCAAGCAGGAATTCTTTTACTCCATTCTCGATTCTATCTAAAACAATAACTCCCCTGGTTAAAAAATAAACCGCCGAAAATAAAACCAGGGATGCTAATACGATCCACGTTGAAGCATTTAATATCTTTTCAAGAAATGGATATCGCAGTTTTGTATTGAGAAATTTGCGAAAGAAAAAAATGTAAAATATTACCCCAATACTTTGGATGATGAAATCAAAATATTCTTCAAAAAAATAATTGAATGATGTATAAGAACCAAAGAAAACGGATTTCATGAACAGCAGTGCTGCTGTAAAAAAAACATAGCCGGCATAATAAAAAAACTCACGGTTAAAATTTTGAAAATAAACAGACAGCGAATAAAAAAGCATCATCAACAAAATACCGGAAACAATATATGCGAACAGGTTTACCGGCGATCTTTTGAATTGTTGGTTATTTTTAAAATAAGTAAGAAAATCTTTATTGATCAGTCTCGGTGAAAGCCCGTTAATTCCAGTGCGCAGCAATTTCAATTTCACAAATATCTGAGTGTTTTCGTGAGGTTTTAATAAGATCAGCATAAAACCGCTTGTACTAATATTATTTCCTGCCGAATCGCTAATTACCGAAACTTTATTATTGTTTGATCTGAACAACTCCATCTCTTTACAATACATTCCGGGGTAGAAAAAAACATCATTAACAGAATCAGAATTATTTGCAAGAAAAAAATGTAAATAAATATTCTTTTCAACAACAGAAAGCGGGATGATCAAATTAAAATTTGGAGGTAATTTTTCAGAAAAATTTAAATAGGAAATACTGTCTTCATTAATATTATCAGCATCGCTAAGCCAATAAACATTTTGTGTGATCGGTTTTGAATATTGAATTGACGAAATATCAATTGTATCAACGCCTGTTTTATTTTGCGGGAACGATAAAATTGGTGTGCAAATAATTGAACACAATAAAAATGCTACGTACAATTGCGATGGCGCAACTTTTCTTTTGATAAAATCCCTGAGAATTTCCCGCATAAACAGTATTGGCAGTCCAATTTAATTACAATTTGAGGAAACAATAAAAAATTGCGGGTTAACTAAGTATAATAGTATTTTCGGTTGCTTATCTTTGCAACATGGCAAACCGGCAAAAGTCTAAAAAAAGCCAAGCTAGTGCTAATACCTTGAAAGCTGATAAAGAAGAACGTGTGAGTGTGCGTCAAATCGCTAAAGATGAGCGAACGCACAAGATCACCGGCGCAGTATTATTGTTGCTTGCAATATTTCTTTTCATTGCATTTACTTCCTATTTATTTACGTGGAAAGAAGATCAGTCAATAATTGCAAACGGCATTTCCATTCTTCATCCTTCATCAAATACAACGGCTAATTTACTCGGTAATATTGGCGCATATGTTTCGCATATTTTTTTCTATAAAGGATTTGGAGTTGCTTCCTATTTATTGTGCACGTTATTTTTTATTATCGGCGTTAATTTATTATTTGCCAGAAAAATATTTTCTATCAGCCGCAATGTTCGTTATGTAATTGCAGGCTTGCTTTATTTCAGCGTGCTGCTTGCATTCATCACCAATAAAAATGGTTTTCCGTGGGGCGGAGAAGTTGGCGATATGATCAGCGACTGGCTCACCGGAATCATTGGCAAAATAGGAACCAGCGCTTTGTTACTCGTTGCAGGATTAGCTTATATAATTTGGAGATTTAATCCTGTTTTTAAAGTTCCGGCAATTCCTAAAAAGACTACTTCTGATTTGAATGATAAGAATGATTCAGGATTACAAGGCGCGAAACTATTTGTTCATGATTCATTCAATGATATAAAAGGAAATTCATTAAAAGGCGAAGGAAGTGTTGTTGTAATTCCACCTAAAAAAAATCAGGAGCAAAATAATAATGGTGATTTAAAATTAATTGAAAAAGAAAATATTAATGATGACAACTTTTTAGCCGTAAAAGATTTTTTGAATGAAGAATCACCAGCGAAGAAAACACCTGAAAAAAAATCTGTTGCAAAAACTAATCTTGAATTAGAAATAAAATCTGTTCCTGATAAAAAAGAAGAAGATGTTATAGAGAATAATGATTTCAAGCCAAAACCAACAATAGAAAAATCTGTAGAGTACGAGCCAACTCATGAATTAAGAAATTATCAATATCCTTCGCTGGATTTATTAGAAGTGCACGGCAGTGAAAGAATTGTTCAGGACGCGTCAGAACTCGAGACAAATAAAAATCAAATCATAAGCACGCTGAAAAATTACGATATTGATATTCAAAAGATCAGCGCAACGGTTGGACCAACTGTTACATTATATGAGATCGTTCCTGCACCCGGAGTGCGCATCAGCCGTATAAAAAATTTAGAAGATGA
>DATHPY010000237.1:0-6839 GCA_035483315.1 Puia sp.
ACTTCAAAAACTGTTGTGCCCGATGTTTACCCCGTAGATGAAGATGAAGGCGTTGTTTATTTTTATAGCGCCAACGGAATGATCACCGGCATCAATGCAAATACTTTACAGGTTGAAAACAAAAACAAATTTCCTTTCGCCGCCGATAATTTAGATGTAGATGCGATTTTCAGAACTTCATCGTTGCCCGTAAATCATGAAGTGGCAATTTCTTTTAACCGGCTAACATTGGTGATATGGAATCTGAAAAAAGGAGCTGCCACTAAAATCTGCAATTTGTCGAAGTCAAAACCCATTGGAGGAAATGAGTTTTGCGTGATTGACAGCAATGAATGTATTTACTACAATGATGAGAAATTGATCCGCTACAATTTTCAAAAAGAAACCTATTCTTCTTTCATTAAAAATGCAGTTAACAAACAAATCGTAGATGTTTCTTCTTTTCAACGTATAAACGATACAGGCATTTTAGTGGCTGTTGATAATGATTTGTATCAGTTCGACACTGAAAAGATGCAACCCGTTGAGCATTTCGTTAATTTTCAAAATCAACCTTTTTCTCATTTTGCTATTCAATATGTACGGTTCGATGATTTTGGCAATATTTACCTGCTTACCCGCAATGAAGGGTTTGTAAAATTGCTTGCTTCTACTTTTCCTGTGAGTTATTATGGTTCGTTGCAAAAGGAATCAAATTTTGTTGCGGGTATGGAAGTGGATAAAAAAAATAACCGGGTATTGGCGGGCACTTTAAATGGAGGATTACTTGTTTTTGATACGTTGCAGCAATTGCAAAACCATATCACTCAGCTTGGGCATCTTCAGCATCCGGGGTCGCTAACCATTTCAGCGGTCATTCACATCAGCGGTGATGAATACCTTTTGTTTCCGAGATTCAATTCGTATTGCGTTCTATGGAATGCAAAAAATGGAAAGATGCAAAAGATTCCTGTGAAAACTAAAACAGCCAACAACCGGCTTCAATCAGATAGTTTTTATACTATTCCGTACTATTCTGCAAAAGTAAAATTGAATAGCGCGACAGAACTTGTAGCGATAGATCAAAATTTATATGAAGTAAAATTGTCTCCACTGCTTGAAGTTATTGTAATAGCGCGACCTTACCGCATGAAAGGTTTATGTCTTTATCAAGATTATATTTTAACAGGCGCAGCAGAAACCCTTCAATTTCTGGATAGGAAAAATTATTCTGTTATAAAAGAAATTCATCTAACAGATTGCGGAGAAATCCGTTGTCTTACATCACACAACAATTTTATTTATGCAGGTTGTAATCGCGGATTCTTCAAATTAAATAGTGATGGCAAAATTATATCTGTTCTTACAAAAGCAAATGGTTTACCCGACGATTATATTTATGCTGTTGCAATAGACAGCAGCGAAAACATCTGGTGCAGCACCAATAAAGGAATTATAAGAATTGGCAAAGACAATAGTCTTCTTCAATTAAAAAAAGAAGACGGGCTCCAGGAAAATGAATTCAACACCAATGTTGTCAGTAAAGAAGAAGATGGAGAATTATTTTTTGGAGGAGTGAATGGAATCAATAGTTTTTATCCGTCGCAAATAACGAGGATAAACGATTCACCCAAAGTTGTAATTACAAATATTAAAGTGAATGATGAAGAAATTTTTAAAGACTCGGCAATTTGGGATATGAAAAAAATAATTCTTCCCTATACCGGAAACAATTTGAGTTTTGAATTTACCGCGATGGGAAGACGAAATCCCCAAGAATATTTATATCAATATAAAATTGTTGAGGTAGATAAAAACTGGATACGAAATGATGAAGTGCGAAATGCAAGATATGTGCTTGAGCCTGGCAATTATATTTTCCAGGTGCACGCGGGTAAAGTGTATGAAGAAAACCCAAAAAGCATCAAGGCAATTGAAATCATTATCACTCCTCCTTTTTGGCAAACATGGTGGTTCAAAATACTAATGGTAATCGTTGCTATTGTTTTTATTTTAATTCCGATATGGCAATATAACCGACGCCTCTACATAAAAAAATTAAGAGAAATGCAGGTTCAGCAGGAAGTGCAACATGAACGTGAGCGCATCAGCCGGGATCTGCATGATAATTTAGGAGCGTATGCAGCTGCGATCGCCGCAAATGTAAGTAAGGTGAAAGAAGATTCGCAAGTCTCTAAAATGGTTGCGGAGCTTCAACATAATTCCCAGGCAATCATAACACAATTGAATGATACCATCTGGACATTGAACCGTGAAGCAATTTCGCTTACATCTATCAGCGACAGGTTCAAAATATTTCTACAAAAAATACAACCAAGCTATCAGCAAATAAATATCAATATCAACGAATCAATTGAAACGGATTTCAATTTTTCACCTGTCCATGCGCTGCATTTATTCAGGATCATGCAGGAAACTGTCAACAACGCTGTGCGACACAGCAATTGCCGCACGATCAATGTAGATATCAAAAGTAATTCAAGCTGGTTGGTAGGTATTAAAGATGATGGAAACGGAATAAAATATAACGGGCAAAAATCTTCAGGAAACGGTTTGAGAAACATGAACCTGAGAGCTTCTGAAGCTGGATGGAATATTCAATGGGAAGATGAACAACCGCATGGCACAAAATTTATCATAACTCCCAAACCCGGCAGCGTACTATAAATTAATTATTGTAACAGCATATTTTATACCCCATCTTAGCGGCATGCAGGAAACCGATAATATACGAATAGCACTTGTAGAGGATAATCCTGTTAACAGAAACACTTTCAAACAAAGTGTTCAAAACAATCCTGAATACAAACTTCTTTTTACCGCAGCAAACGGAAATGAATGCCTTGCAGAATTAGAAGGAAGACCTCTTGCACTGATGCCCCACATTATTTTTATGGATATTGAAATGCCTTTGCTTAATGGCATTGAAACGATCGGCATTGCAAAATCAATTTATCCGGATATTCATTTTATAGTGCTCACTGTTTTTGACGATGATGAAAAAATTTTTGAAGCGATCAAAGCCGGTGCGTCGGGTTATTTGCTAAAACACGAAGCGCAATCAGGAATAGAAGATGCTATCATCACCGTACTCGAGCACAAAGGAGCGCCAATGAGTCCGGCCATTGCAAGAAAAGCATTACAACTTTTGAACAGAGTTCAGTTGATCGGTGATAGAAACAGATCAACACCAATGCCTTCATTTATTACGGAAAGAGAAAAAGGAATTCTGGAACATACCATCAATGGCAAAGATGCAAAACAAATTGCCACCATCTTAAATATAAGTGTGCTCACCGTGCGGAAACATATTGCCAATATTTACGAAAAGCTTCACGTACAATCCAAAGCGCAAATAATACAAATGGCGCACAAAAACAATTGGTTTAAGTTCTGATGAATTATAAAATTTCGCAGGATAGAATGTAGCAGTATCACAGGTAAATATTTAAGTTGAAAACTAACGGCAACCGATAAGTAAAATGAAATCAGGCCTTTTTGAAATTATTAATTTCTTGCCCAACAAACGATTATGAAAAAACTAATTCTCTTTTTTCTGGTTGTAATGCTCTGCAAATACAATAATGCCCAAACTAATAAAATTGACAGCTTACAAAGATTATTAAACCACGAAACAAAGGATACTTCCCGGGTAATTTTGTTGAGCCGGATAAGTTACGAATATGAAAATTCCAAACCCGATTCATCTTTATTATTGGCGGAGAATGGTTTGTTGCTTGCAAAAAAAACTTTTCCATAACCCTGCATAAAGAAAATAATTCCGAGTAATGTTCTGATAAAAAATAAACTGGTGATTTACATTCGTGTTTGGTCTTTGTTCATGTATCGTGAGATTTAAAATTTGTCTCACAGATTTACACAGGTATCCACAGATTAAATTAAAAGAAAAAATCTGTGTAAATCCGCGAAATCTGTGAGAGGTGTTTTAGTTACTTATTTTTTTCAATTCACCTTTTTGTCCTGTGTTAATGAACCATGCTTTTGTTACTTTACCGGCACTGTCCACTTCAAATTCTATTTGCCTGTCGGTGCCATCGGTGTAAAAAAATTTTGTTTCAGATTCAGGTTTTAATTCGATGTCCGCCGATCCATTTCGGTGACGATAAAGTTTTCCATCTTTTTTAATAAATTCCAAAGTCAGGAACGCAGAATATTTTCCAACGTAACGATCAATTAATGAAGTGTCAATTTTTATTTCTTTATGTTCATAAGGCATTACCAACTCTTCGTCTGCTAAAATAGATTCAATACCAGCTCTTATAAAACCATTCATCGTTTCATTATTGGAAAGTCCGATAATGGTTTCATCAATATCAACGCGGCGCACGATGAGCGTTGAATATCCCGGCCAGCCGCCGGTATGTGAGATCACTTTTCCTCTTGGCATTTTTGTTTGCACCATCACACCAAAACCATAAAAACTTGTTGAATCGCGCGGCGACATTTGTACCAATGGCGAAAGCATTTCGTCCAACGTTTGTTTGCTCACGAGTTTTGTTGTGTACAAAGCCCTATCCCATTTAAGAAGATCGCCTGTTGTTGAATTTACACAACCATCACCAACAATTCCATCGAGATAATAAACCATATCAAATTTTGGCAAGCTATCGGGCAGAATATAACGTTTAAGGCTATCCGAAAAAACAAAACCCAATGCATAATTGGCCGGTATCTTTCCGGAAGAACGACGTGTGTTGTAAATAAAAGTATGCGTCATGCCGAGAGGCTGAAAAATATTTTTCGCCAAAAAATCATTATAGCTTTTTCCGGAAACTTTTTCAATGATAGAAGCAAGTACCGCATAACCCGTATTGCTGTATTTCCATTTTGTTCCCGGTTTAAAGAACAATGTGTCTTTTTGCTGCTGCAACATTTCAATAACGTCTTTATTAAAAGCGATCTTTTTGCGATCCCATTTTTTTTCAAATTGTTCTTCATAACCGGGAAGCCCTGAAGTGTGCGTAAGCAAATTGCGGATCGTGATATTATCGTAAGAAAGACCGGGAAAGAATTTGTTTACATTATCATCATAATTCAATAATTTTTTTTCTTTCAATATCATAATGCCCATCGCCGTGAATTGTTTGGAAAGAGAAGCGAGTTCAAAAACGGAACTGTCGTTCAATAATCTTTTTGAATTAAAATCAGCATAACCGAGCGCTTGCTGGTAAATAATATTTCCACCTTTTGCAACAAGAATATTCCCATTGAAACGATAATAATCATGTTGCCCTGTCATGAATTGTTTGAGCAACGATGAATAATCTTTTTGCGCGGTTAATGAAACCGGAAACAATAAAAGCAGAATTAATTTTCTCATGAGTATTATTTATATAAATGAAATTATTCTTTTTATTTCTTTTCTAATTTTTCAATTGTCTTTTTCGCCGCCGCCAATCTTATTGCTTTATTTTTCTCAACCAATTTGTGTTTTATCCAATGCTCCAAACGATGATGCAGCGGAATCAATAATGCTGCGATCAATACCAATGCAAGCAACATGAATATGGGTGATTCATTGGTGAGATGTGCAAGCCATGGATGTATCAATAAATTGATAAACTCAAAAATGACAAGTAATCCAAGAATGGCAAAAAATGAAATGAGTTTTTCATTTACAATAATGGTTCTGCTTAATAATAAAAATAATAATTCCTAAAGCAATTAAGACATACTGAATATCTTGTTCACGTTCTTTTTCCGCTTTTTTCAGAGCTTCTTCTTTCTCCTGTTCACGCACCTTTTCAAGAAATGTTTCGTTTTCAAAGCTTGCGATCTTTGCCCGGTCATTCAAACTGTCATTGACAGTTACATATAATTTTTGGTAAAAAAATGCGCTGTCGTTTACGTGAAGCGAATCATATATATCGTACAAAAATTTTGCGGCAGCGCCAACACCTTTTAAATACGGAACTTTTTTTGCAACATTCAGCGCAACATGCGCAAAATAAATTGCTGAATCAATCTGGTGATATTTCCTGTATACAGTAGCCATCGCGAGAGTGCCTTTGCTTAAATAACGCGAGTTGCCAAAATTGGCCTGGTACAATGCTTTTCCCTGGTTAAAATATTCAAGCGAAAGATCTTTATTGTTAAGCCTGTTATAAACATAGCCAAGTGTCATGAGCGTTCCTCCGGTCCAGCGGGAATGATATTTTAATGCAAGCTGATATGCTTGTTGTGCATACATAAGAGCGCTGTCTATAACGCCCATCAATGCGTATACTTCCCCTAAATTCAGCGCGGCAAACAAATCATTTTGTTTTGTATCATGACTAAGCTCTGCTAATTTTTTACAGATCAAAAAATGTGCTATCGCTTTTGGATAATCGCCATATTCTTTATAAGCATTGCCGAGTAAATTATTGGAGTTGGCAATGCGGTTACTATCGTTAATGTTCGTTGCCAATTCCAAACTTTTAAAAAGCCATTGAAGAGAAAGAGAATAATTGCCAACTATATATTCATACTGACCGATGGTTGAATAGCCAACAGAGACCATCTTCCTGTTATTTACACTTTGTGCAAATTCAAGCAATTGCTTTCCATAATACAAAAGACTATCAGGTTTAGAATCCTGGTAATAATATGCCAATCTTGTAAGCGTGGCAAGTTTTGAAGTATCAGCCAGCTTTAAATTTAGTTGCTGTTTTAAACTATCGGCATTTATCTTTTGCGCTTTTACGTTTACAAAAGCAGTTAATAATATGATAGAAATTATTTTTTTCATGCTGATGTTATTCCAGTAGTTTTTTATTTAACACATTATGCAGCACTATCTCTGCAGATATTCAATTTTATTTTTTATTCAAGTTGAT
>DATHPY010000238.1:0-2826 GCA_035483315.1 Puia sp.
GCATCCCGCAACACACGGCGTGTTTCAAAATATTTTGGAATTAGATGGAGAAAGAATTGTTTCTGCTGAACAAACTGTTGGTTACATACATCGCGCGTTTGAAAAAATTGCAGAGCGCAGACCGCTTTATCAAATTACCACACTTACCGACAGATTAAATTATTGCTCCTCTCCCATTAATAATATGGGCTGGCACATTACCTGCGAAAAATTACTTGGTGTAAAAACTCCGAAGCGCGTGGATTATTTACGCATTATTATTATGGAGTTGTCGAGAATTTCCGACCATCTTATTTGTAATTCCGTTGTTGGTGTTGACTCCGGCGCATACACCGGTTTTTTGTACGTGATGCAATACCGCGAATTAATTTATGAAATATATGAAGAAATATGTGGCTCCCGTCTTACTACTAACATTGGGCGCATTGGCGGTTTTGAGCGCAATTTTACAAATACGGCGTTTCAGAAACTGGAAAAATTTTTAAAGGAATATCCGGATGTGCTAAAAGAATTTGAAAATCTTTTTAGCCGCAACCGCATTTTCATGGAACGCACTATTGACGCGGGTCCTATCAGTGCTGAGCGTGCGTTGAACTATGGTTTTACCGGGCCCAATCTTCGTGCAGCAGGAGTTGATTACGATGTTCGCGTTCACTCGCCATACAGCAGTTATGAAGATTTTGAATTTGAGATTCCGGTTGGAAAAACCGGCGATTGTTACGACAGATTTTTAGTACGCAACCAGGAAATGTGGCAGTCATTAAGAATCATTAATGACGCTTATAAAAAAATCCAGGAGTTCAAAGGTACAGCTGCAGAAGTATATCATGCGGATGCTCCCGATTATTATCTGCCACCTAAACCCGATGTATATACGAAGATGGAAGCGCTCATCTGGCATTTTAAAATTGTAATGGGAGAAACGGAAATTCCGCCCGGAGAAGTTTATAGCAGTGTGGAAGGAGCAAATGGCGAACTTGGTTTTTACCTGATCAGTGATGGTGGAAGAACGCCATATCGTTTGCATTTCCGCAGACCATGTTTTGTTTATTACCAGGCATACTCTGAATTAACAAAAGGAAGTATGCTCAGTGATGCAGTTATAGTAATGAGCAGTTTGAATTTGATAGCAGGAGAAATGGATGCGTAGATAATTATGTTGAATGTTTTTATTAAAAATTCAACATTTAAAATTTAAAAGAAAAAGAAGTGGCTGTCAAAAAAAGAAAAATAGAAATGGTAATAAATTTTGTTTCCTACAAAGAAGCGGAAGATATTGATAGTTTATATTATTCAAAATTAAGCGCTGAGGAATTATTGAAAGAAAGTTTTGATTTACGAAAACTAAATTATTTTAAAGGCAAGAAAAATAATTTACCCAGAATAAAAAAAGTTGCAACATTAACCAGCAGATGATGAAAAGCAAAGCGCCTGAATTTCAAAAAGATTTTGAAGATTTTATATCTCTTTGCAATAAATATAAATTGGAATATTTAGTGATCGGAGGCTTTGCAGTTAGCATTCATGGTTATCCAAGAACGACAAAGGATTTAGACATTTGCATCAATAAAACAAAAGAGAATGCAAATAAAATTTTAGTCATTTTAAAAGATTTTGGTTTTGGAACTTTAAATTTTAAAATAGAGGACTTTTTAAAAGATGATATGATAGCTCAATTGGGTTATCCGCCTGTAAGAATCGACATTTTGAATGACTTGAATGGAATAGATTTTAATTTTGCCTACAGCAATAAAAGAGTCGTAAATATGAATGGGGTACCTACGAATTTTATAGGATATAATGAATTGCTTGTTAATAAAGAAAGAGCAGGAAGAGAGCAGGATTTATTAGACATTAAAAAATTAAAGGAACGTCATAAATCTAAATAGAGTGAAATTTTCGGAAGAAAAATTAAAAAAGGTTAGCGAATTGATTTCGCGCTATCCCGAAGGCAAACAAAAAAGCGCGTTGCTTCCATTGCTACATCTTGCGCAGGAAGAATTTGGCAACTGGCTTAGTGTTGATACAATGGATTATGTCGCGTCATTATTAAATATTGAACCAATAGAAGTATATGAAGTCGCTACGTTTTATTCCATGTACAATTTAAAACCGATAGGGAAATATAAATTTGAAGTTTGTCAAACAGGACCGTGTATGTTAAGAGGAAGTGATGACATCATTGAATATCTAAAAAAGAAATTGAACATTAATATCGGTGAAACAACTTCCGATGGTTTGTTCACTTTGAAAACAGTTGAATGTCTTGGTGCATGCGGCTATGCGCCAATGATGCAGATGGGAAAAACGTATCGTGAACATTTGACAAAAGAAAAAGTGGATGCGATCATTGATGAATGCAGACAAACAGCAGCGTTGAATAATTAATATCTATGAATATCTTCGTTTAATATTTTTCTTTTATGCTGATGAACATCTGCCGATTCATGTTCATGTAGGAAAAGCAGAATGTGAAAATAAGATTGAATTGTTTTTTGAGAACGGGAAATGAATAAAATGGAAAATAAAAAAAGTAAAAGGTAGAAAAGATCTGAAAAAAAGAGATCTGGAAGAAGCAATAAAATCTATAGGAAAATATCATGAAGAAATAGTTAGCAAGTGGAAGATTTTTTTGTAAAGAACAAGAAAGTAACTTGTGAAACGATAAATAAAAAAGTTTAGATGAAAATAATATCAGTAAAAGAAGCCAATTATATTGAAGGATTAAAAATGGAGATATTATTCAACGATAATAAGAAAACTGTCATAGATTTTTCTGCTTTTTTCAAAACGCATTCGTATTCTCAATACAATAAATATAAAAAC
>DATHPY010000239.1:0-5123 GCA_035483315.1 Puia sp.
AGCACCATTGTTATCATCAGCCTGTTACCAATTGATTCCGGAAGTTTGAGCAGCACACGTAGAAAAAACAATAAACCCGAAGTGATAATGGTAACACCAATGAAGTAAGAAAAATCCGCAACAATAAAAAAGAGAAAATTTTTATTGGTAAGCGTTTGCTTCAACGCGGTGCGAATTGGAACGGCGCTTGGTTTGCTCACCGAATATTTTTTTTCATTAATTCCCCATGCCGTTACTACCATAAAAACCGCTGCCAGCAACGCAAACATTGCAACGGCATATTGTAATGCAGCAAGCCGCGACGTGATTCCAAAATGTTTTTGTACAAGTGCTGCAACATTAAACGCGTTGGATGCAATGGCAATTCCAAACACGTATCCCAGCGATTGAAAAGTGGAAAGCCGCACTTTATCATCAGGCCCCGGCGCAAGCTCCGGCAGCAGTGCATTGTATGGAATAATATACGTTGTAGTGGAAACGTAAAAACCAATCAGCATGCACACGAGCCAAACAACATTTGCATTGCTTTGTGTTGAATGTAATGGATGAAAAACAAAAAAACAAAAAACAAGCGATGGCAAAATCGCAAATTTCATAAACGGAATTCGTCGTCCGCGTGGATTTTTACTTTTGTCGCTCAGTTGCGCGATGAGCGGGTCAAAAATGGCATCAGCAAACCGGCCGCTCGTGGTGATCAGCGAGATCAAATTAATAAATCCAAAAAAAACTACCTGGCTTATCAGTACCGGCAGCCCGCTATTATTCGGTGGCGCGTATAAATAAATCAGAATTACGCTGATGAGGTTAATCATAATACTCCAGCCCATCATGCCAAAAGCGTAAACAATTTGTTTGCTGAGCGGAAGTGGTTGTCGCATTAGCGAATGTAAGCCAAAAGGGAAAAGTAAAAATTAAAAGTAAAACGCTAAGAACGCCTTTTCACTTTTTAATTTTTACTTTTTTAATGCAAACATCCTGACGCAAGACTTAAAAAATACGTAAATTTAGGAACCAGAACCAACGATTAAAGCCGCCTATTATGAAAAGAGTTACAATAATTTTTTTATTATTTTCTATTAATTCATATTCTCAGCCTAAAAATATTTCTATTAATTATCAATATTTTATTTTAGGAACTATTGATGATTATGTAGGAAGACGGGTGGATTCATCAAATGTAAATTGGATTGATCTCTACGCTCCTTTTGAAAAATCCCTTGTTCATTTCACCGACTCTTTGCTGCTGAAAAATAATGTTGCACATAAAGTGGTAAACGACCTGGAAAGTTTACATATCGTCTCCGACAGTATCGCAAAAAAAGTAAATTCTTTTTATGAATTCAGGAATATGGAGCAGCGGACTTTGGATGATGGAACAAATATGTGGGATACACTTTTTTCAGGGCGCTTAAAAGAAAATATTTTTCATGATTCATTAGAAGCCTACTCTTTTCTTTTGGGCGTTTACACGCGGTTTGGCAAAAAGCTTGATACAATTTATAGAATTCAATTCCTTAGCCCGGTTTCAAAAGCGCATTTTTGTCTTAATTTATTAACTAAAGTCGGTTGCACTAATATCTCATCCGACTTAATGGAAGTAGCGCCTTCGCAAAATATTATTTATTTTAAACCGACAGAAAAACTCGAAAAATATCTCACTGCTTTTGAATTTTTAAAATCGGAACTCAACAGAAGCCTTGCTATTTATTTAAAGCAACAATAAGTTTTAAAAACTAAAACCGTTTCTCTTTTTAGTTTTTAATACCAGCTTCGGTTTTTCATAGCATCATCGTTGCGTCGCAATCCATTCATCGGTTGTGCTACTATTGGGCGGTGGTTTATGACCGGCAAGTTAAAAACCAGGCGTCAGACGGTTTTAAACCGGCTGACGCCTTCGAACGCGCAAAGACCTGACAGGTTTTTGAAACCTGTCAGGTCTTACTAACGGCAACGAACAACTTAAAATTGAGATTTAAAAAAGTTGCGTAAATTTATTCTTCTAATAAATAAAGATTTTATAATGCAATTTTCTGAAAAATAGTTACTGTAGTTCCATTAGCAAGCGTCTAGACTGATAAAAACGAAATAGAAGCAAAACGAATATCTTATCTTACCAAAAAAGATATCAAAAAACTTCTTAAGCAATCAGAAATAGGATTTATAATTGCGGATGTTGGTCATAAATTGAAATGGATCGAAAAAGAAAAAATTTTTGATTTTTGGAAATCGGAAGTAGAAAAACATATCGTTGAGAGTATTGACAAAATTGAACTCAATCTTTTTATTGATAATTATGCATATGTTGCAAGTGAATGGAAAGCAAAAGATGATTCGATAATAATTCTTTTAGAAAAAATTCATTGATAGTTATTTTAAAGATTTAACAATTTAAACAAATTAAAATGCGCAAACTCATAAACTTCATGCACATTTCCCTCGACGGATTTACTGCTGGGCCAAATGGCGAAATGAATTGGATAAAACTCGATGATGGCATGTTCGACTTCGTTAAAACGATGACAGACGAAGCTGACATTGGAATGTACGGCAGAGTAACATTTGAATTAATGGAAAGTTATTGGCCAACCGCTGCCGATCTGCCAAACGCAACAAAACATGATAAAGAGCATGCAGAATGGTATAATCATATTCCAAAAGTTGTAGTATCCACAACAATGAAGGAAAATGGTTTAAAAAATATAAAGGTCATCAGCAACGATCTTGCTGAAAATATAAACCGTTTAAAAAATCAACCTGGCAAAAACATTTTAATGTTCGGCAGCCCCGGACTTTCTCATTCAATGATCGCGGAAGGATTGATTGATGAATTATGGTTGTTCGTGAACCCGGTATTGATCGGGAAAGGAAACCCGATGTTTAAAGATGCAAATAAAATAATCCAATTTAAATTGGCGGAAAGTAAACAGTATACAAATGTGGTTGGACTTCATTATCAGAAAAGGTGAATGGCCAATGGCCAATTGTGAATGACGACTCATTTTGATTTCTTATTTTTAACTTTTTACTTATCCCGAAATCGTATTTCCCACTTCGTAATTCGTAAATTGCATCATGCGTTTTCAACATCCGGAATATCTTGCAGGTTTGCCGGCAATTATTTTACTGGTTTTACTTTTCATTTTTATTTTAAGATGGAAAAAAATCACCATTAAAAGAATCGGCGATACGCGTTTAGTAAAAAAATTAATGCAGAATTATTCTCCGCAAAAATTCTTTATTAAATTTTCAATTGTTGTTCTAGCGTTTGCAGCGATCATCATTGGCGCAGCAAATCCGCAAAAGCCGGGCAAAAGCGAAAATGTAAATCGCAATGGCGTTGATGTAATGGTTGTGCTTGATGTGAGCAAAAGCATGCTGGCAATGGATATCAAGCCGAGCAGGTTGGAGAAATCGAAACAATTACTCGCAAAATTATTAGACAAATTACAAAACGACCGGATTGGCATTGTGGTTTTTGCAGGGCGAGCATACATGCAAATGCCGTTGACAATCGATCATGGCGCAGCGAGAATGTACATCCAGGATGCGAGTCCTGATGTTGTACCAACGCAGGGAACTGTAATTGCTGATGCCTTGCAAATGGCAAATGCAGCTTTCAATGCTAAAGAAAAAAAATACAAAACAATTTTACTGATTTCGGATGGCGAAGATCATGATCCGAATGCGGCGAAAGTTGCGCAAACACTCGCGCAAAACGGTGTTGTTATTAATACAGTCGGCATTGGTTCGCCAGAAGGAACAACGATCATTGATCCTGAAACAAAAGAAATAAAAAAAGATGCGCAGGGGCAAACTGTGATATCCAAATTAAATGAAGCGGAACTGCAGCAGCTTTCGACGGCAACAAATGGAATTTATTTGCGGCTTGATAATATGGACGATGCATTAATAACTTTGTCTCAGCAAATTGACAGCATTGAAAAAAAATCACTGAGCGATTCTGAATTTATTAATTACAACAGCTATTTTCAGTATTTGCTTGCGGCAGCTTTGCTTTTGTTATTAATTGAATTTATATTACCGGAAAGAAAAAAACTGAACCGGGATTTGGGAAGATTAGCATGATTTATGAGTTGGTAATTAGTTAGAGATTTGAATCCGCAGACTGAAGCCGAATAGAATTGTTGCCGTACAAGAGTGCGACGCAACGATGCTTAATAGCTTTCCGATGCCGGGTACATAAATGAATAACGAACAATGAACAATAACATAACAGGAATGCACAGACGAATTTTTTACTTTTTATTTTTTACTTTTTACTTTTTTGCAGGTTCGCTAAAGCTTTTTGGGCAAAAGGAAAATGTATTAATTAATAAAGGCAATCAACTCTACAAACAAAAAAAATTCGATCAATCACAACAGGAATATCAGAAAGCTCTCAGTGACGCGCCGGCAAATTCAACAGCAAATTATAATTTAGGAAATGCGCAATTCAGAAAAAATAGTTTTGATGAAGCATCAAAATCTTATAATAATTCAGTTGAGCATGCAGATGATAAAACGGTGAAAGAAAAAGGGTTTTATAATAAAGGCGTCGCTTTAATAAAACAACAAAAAACAGATGAAAGCATTGATGCCTGGAAAAATGCGTTGAAGCTTGATCCGAATGACGAAGATGCAAGAGAGAATTTGGAAAAAGCTTTGTTGGAGAAAAAAGCAAGACAGCCGAAAGATCAAAAACAAAATCAACAGCAAAAACAAAACCAGCAACAACAGCCACAACCGAAGCAACAGCAACCTCACAGTAAATTAAATAAACAACAGGTTGATCAATTACTGAAAGCATTACAGCAGCGCGAAAATGAAGCGCAGCAAAAAATGAATCAGAATAAGCAACATTCATTATCTCAGCCGGATAAGGATTGGTAATTATTTTTTCAGAAAAGGTGAATTCTCCAAAAACAATTTGAAATTATCGGGGTTGAAAATAATATCATTGTGCTCACGCGTGGTGTGAATGAAAATTATTTTTGACGATCGCAGCATTCCCGGCGTTAAATCATTTTCTTCAGTGAATATTAAAGAAAAAGTTTGTTTTTTTAGTTCGCTCATCATTTGCTCAGAAACTTCCTTTGTTCCGCCGCCGCTATCGGTATAAAAAT
>DATHPY010000240.1:0-4486 GCA_035483315.1 Puia sp.
AATGATGATCGTCTACAACGGACAAAGAAATTGGCAAACGAACTGATAAATGACCTTGAAAAGGAATACAACATTGAATAGCGAGTAGAGAAGCACCAACAGACAACATTCGGTTCGGTGCTATGCGGGCTGACGGAATTCTTTTGAGCATTTGTTGTTAACTTCATCACCAGTAAATTTATTCGGTTTCAGTTGTCATCAATGTTAGCGACAACGGAAACAGCATTCTGGAAAAAGTAGTTGATAAAATATTTCAACCATTTTTTACCACCAAACCAACAGGACATGGAACAGGTTTGGGATTATCGATAGAGTATGATATTGTTAAGGCACATGGTGGAGAAATAAAAGTAGCGAGTAAAGATGGTGATGGAAGCGAGTTTATCATTCAACTACCTCTCGAATAATGAAGACGACCTCAATTATACTTTTACTCTTATTAAGTTCTATCGAAACAGTGATAGCACAGAGGAGCAATGACATTGTTTCTTTTCGCCAGGTACCAATCGCCCTGCACCTTCAAATTGGGTTTCTATTTATATACATTCTATTGGGGTTGCTTTTCTTGATGCTATTCATTTTCTATCCGCGGCAAAGACTAAATATTTATTTCTCATTGTATAATATTAGTCTTGCACTATTGATAATAAACCAGCAAATCATTCGCTCAAACGCTGATCACGCTATCGCGACTGGCGCCATAGGATTTATAAGCCGGATGATTGGAATGAATATTTTATTATTCATTTTGTATGCAATTGACCGCATGAAACCGGTTTACTGGTTTTTGGTTGGTTTTACTTTATGTATTGATTTTCCGCTGAGCCTTATTCTAAAGGAGAAGTATATTTTTATTGAAACTTTCGTTCATGCAACTTTCACTGTAATCTGCTTTTTCCAAGCTATCGCCGCATTTAAAAATAAAAGTGCAGGTAGCTGGTTAATAGGCCTGGTGGCATCAGCAGTTGTATTGGTCAATATTGATTCCATTCTCTCGTTATTTGGAAAAGAAGGGATAGTACCTGTGCCTATTTTAGGAATTACGCCGTTTGTAAACACTATTAGTGGAGTTATTTATCTTGCTCTCCGCTATGCCCGCACAAATACTTCTCTTGAACAGCAATTAATGCAGGTGCAACGCCTTTCAGAAGAAAATTTACAGAGAGAGCAGGAACGGCAACAATTGTTGGCGACACAAAATGAAACATTAGAAAAGCAGGTGACAGTGAGAACGCTGGAATTAAGCAAATCGCTGGATGAACTACGGGCAGCACAGACTCAGCTTATTCAATCAGAAAAAATGGCAAGCCTTGGCGAACTCACCGCTGGTATTGCCCATGAAATACAAAACCCATTGAACTTCGTGAATAATTTTAGTGAAGTGAATAAAGAATTGATTGCAGAATTAAAAACAGAAATTAAAAAAGGAAATACTGAAGAAGTTAATTCTATCGCTGACGACATTGAAGCAAATGAACAAAAAATAAATCATCATGGTAAACGTGCAGATGCAATAGTGAAAGGCATGTTGCAGCACTCACGGTCAAGCACAGGTCAAAAAGAACCTGTCAACATTAATGCAATAGCAGATGAATGTCTGAAATTAAGCTATCACAGTATAAGATCAAAAGAGAAAACTTTCCAGGCTAACCTAAAAACAGATTTTGATGAAAGCATTGATAGAATTTCTCTTATTCAACAAGACATAGTTCGTGTGTTAATTAATTTATTCAACAATGCATTTTATGCTTTGAATGAAAAGAAACAACAAATTGGCGAAGGATACGTACCAATAACTTCTGTCAGCACAAAAAAATCAGGAAATCATGTATCCATAAGCGTTACCGACAACGGAAACGGCATCCCACAAAAAGTAATTGACAAAATCTTTCAACCATTCTTCACGACAAAGCCAACAGGAGAAGGAACTGGATTGGGTTTGAGTTTGAGTTATGATATCATCAAAGCACATGGAGGTGAGATAAAAGTGAATACAAAAGAAAATGAGTTTACTGAATTTGTGATTCATTTGCCAATAAGTTAATAAGAAACAAAAACCTTCAAATTTAGTTATGGAAATACATCACCATCCTGACGTTCATCATAAAAGAAAAAAATTCAAAGAATATTTTTTTGAATTTATCATGATATTTCTTGCAGTAACCCTTGGCTTTTTTGCTGAAGGGTTAAGAGAACATATCGGCGACAGAACAAGGGAAAAAGAATATATGACATCACTGTTACAAGAGTTGAAATATGACACTTCACAATACAACAAAGTGCTGCACACAGTTGGCCGACTGCAGCCGCAACTTGATTCTTTATATAAAAATCTAAAAAATGCAGCCCGCTACAATTATATAATACAGGGCAAATGGAATTATTTAATGAATCAGACTAGTATTGAGTACAGACCGGGACTACCCACCATACGGCAATTGCTGAGTTCAGGAAATCTGCGGTTAATAGAAAGCAGGCTCGTAGGAAATAAAATATTAGAATATGAAGCGTATGTAAAGGGTAACGTTGAAAGATTGGATGATAACATAAATACTGCCACTCAAAAAGTGTATGGATTTGAAGATGCGTTATGCGACTATAAATATTTTGTAACTGTAGACCTTAGTCAAAAAGCCGATTCTTCAACTTATGATATGCCTTTAGTTGTGAAAGACACAATAAGGTTAAATGAATTTGCCAACAGTTTTGTAAATTATAAAGCCATAAGTACTGCTTATAACAAAACAGTTCTTGATGCATTAAAATATGCAACGGAGTTGATAAAATTAATCAACAATGAATATCATTTGGAAAAAGAGTGAAGATAGTCGAAAGGAAGATTGAAGTCAAAAGCCGGAAAGACCGGAAGAAGCGAGTGGTGAATTGTCAATTGTGAATGATCAACAAACTCAAAACTCTAAACTAAAAAATGGAAGTACATCATCACCCCGACGTTCACCTCAAAAGAAAAAGATTCAAGGAATATTTTTTAGAATTCTTAATGATATTTCTTGCAGTAACGATGGGTTTTTTTGCAGAGAATATAAGAGAATATTTTTCCAATCAGGAAAAAGAGAGAAAATATGTGCAAACATTATATTACGATCTTAAAGATGATACTGCTCATTTAAATGGTAACATACCCTTTTGGGAAAATCAGATAAAAACAATTGATACCCTACGCGGGGAAATAAAAAAGGGAGATCGCATGAACACAAAAGTAGCCAATATAATGGCAACCAAGGTAAGATTTTACAGCAACTTTCAGTATCATGACAGAACAATTACACAATTGAAGAGCACAGGAAATTTTCGCCTTTTGAATGCTGCATTGGCTGATTCAATAATGGAATATGATTCTTATATAACAAGTCAACTAAGAGATCAGGAGGCGCACGGTCAAAAATTATATATTGAAGTAAACAACCTGCAAAACAAAATATTTGAATCGGGGCTTCGGCAACTTTACCAGAAAAATGGCGTTGCTTATTTAGATTCATTGTTTACTGCAGATCCAAGTGCTTTCAAAATTCATAGGGAAAATACAGAACTGGTTTTTGAATACTACAATTCGCTTGATTTTTGGCAACTTGGAATTTATTGGCGATTACGTTCGTCCTTACATTTAAAAGAAAAGGCCATCAATATGATTCAATTAATTCAGAAACAATATCATTTGGAAAATGAGTGAGGAAGATCGGGAGCCTAACTTACTCGAAAAAGAAAGTAGAACTTCGAGTAACAAGTTGATGTTTTTTATGTCATGCCTTGTCATGACAGGCTATAGGAAATACAACTTTATTCCAAATCACATTCATTTCATATTATTAATAAATAGATCACTGATAAGATCATTCACGTTACACAACATAACCCAAAACTGAAATTGTTATTATGGAAGTACATCATCACCCCGACGTGCATCACAAGAAAAAAAACTTCAAAGAATATTTTCTGGAATTTCTAATGATGTTTCTTGCGGTTACGCTTGGATTTTTTGCAGAGAACTTGCGCGAACATTTAAAAGAATCCAAAGAAATAACCGGCAACATTAAATCTATGGTTACGGATCTAAAATCTGATTCAGCCATGTACAATCAGGTATTTCTTTCAAATGAATATGCTGAAAAAATGATTGATACTTTTATAACGATGCTTGGCATGCGCAGTACAAATACAGCACATATTTATTTTTAGCAAGAAATATTACTGCCATAACAGATTTTCCAAGACCAGATACAAGAACCTTTGAACAAATGAAAAGTGCGCGATTATTTGAATTAGTAAAAAATGCCAACATATCAGATAGCATTACTTCTTATTATCAATCTCTAAAATGGTTCGACTGGAGTAATGGATTTCAATCAGAAAAGGTAAATGAAATACATAAAGGAAATACACAGTTGTTTGATGGAACTGTTTTCTATAAAATTTTTACAAAGCAATACGCTACTGCGGAACATAATACAATAAGTAATTCCACCGG
>DATHPY010000241.1:0-6287 GCA_035483315.1 Puia sp.
TCAGATATTTTATCCGCGTTTTCTTTTGTCTGAACCATTCAGAAAAAGTTTGTGCTTTCACCGTGGTTATTGCAATAAGTAGAAAAAAAATGGTAATTAACTTTTTCAATTTTTGTATATTTAGATCGTAATAGAATTTCGAATGCTTGCACCCTCCTGATCAGTGATCTTTACTTTTTGCAAAAAAAGTATGCAGGGGATCACTGAGAAGGAGGACCAGGTAAACTACTCCAGTCCATATAATTTCTTCACACTCTCCACATCGTTATTCTCAGCCGCTCTTTGCAAACTGAGTTGAATATTCTGGCTGTTGAATTGCTTCAGATCGTTATAATTCTTTTGCATGTTCCTGGAAGCATTGTTTATGATATTCATTCGCTGTCCATCTGTCATCTGCGTTACAAAGGCATTGATGACCAGTAAAAGCTGGTCAACATTTTTTAAACTTTCATTGAGTATTCCGGAATAGACATTACTCATGTAACTGATCTCTGAAGGCGTGAAATTTTTATCCTGTTTGAACAGTGCGTAAGCTGATTGGTATTCACTCAGAATTTTTTCCTGCAACTGGATAATGCTTTTTACTTTGTCATAATCAGAAATAATTTCTTTGACCTGCCACAGTTCGTTATAGTATTCCTGGTATAATTCTTTTTGCTGTTCCACCCAATCGGTGATCTCGTCAAGTTTTAATTTGCTCATCGTATTTTCCAGTTCTTTCTCTGCATTCTGCAGCCAGATAGTTTGCGTCTGCAATCTTTGTATCTTCAGGTCAACCGCTTTGATGATCTTGGTGACCCCTTCCTTGATGATTTCCGCAATTTCAATTTGCGCATTAGATGAAATGGCAAATCCAAAAAGGGAGACGAGAGTTATTATTATTTTCTTTTTCATTCGTGTAAAGAATTTTAATTTTTCAAATAAGCATTAGATTTTTTCCGGTTTTATACTTTGCGTTTTGTCATATTTCCTGTCTTTATAAAACAGGCAGCTTTGTTCTAAGATTACAGTAACATATTCTCCGGTTCCTGCAAGTCTTATTTGCATAAGCTGATGATGTAGAGCGCCAATACATAATTGTGATTTTATGTTTTTTTCAACTTCTGATTTTTCTCCACTGATCTCTGTTAGTGTTATAGAAACACTGAAAACATGCGTAGGCATATCTTCCAGCCTAATGATCATTGTTTCTCTAAAATTTTTTTGCCCATCTTTCCACTCCCTTTGGTAAACACCAGGAAATCCTCTATCAATACAATCCAAAACCAAGATTTGCAGCAAATGATATTTGAGCAATGACTTTACTTGCAACCAGAATTTTTTCATTATTTTATTTTTTTATATTTTGATGCCCCTGCGAGCAATTCATTCTTCTCGGTGATGAATGAAAATATTTTTCCAAATTTTTGTTCATGTAAAATTTTATGCTCTTCATCATAAATGGCTATCCATTTCTCTGATTTGTATTCTTGTTTTTGTTGAATGCCATTAAGTATTCTTTGAAAACTGCTGCTGTGATAAATGACGTAGCTGATTCCTGATTCATTTAGTTTTTCAATTCTTAGCGTATCATTTCCATTGCTATATTCTCCGGATATTTCTCGCACATATATGCCCGTTAGGAAATCATTTTGCGAGCTAATTTGGTTACATGAAAAGAAACTAACAATTAGCAACATGCTTGTGAATAAATTCATGAACGAACATTTTTTGCTCCCCGATAACTTTGGATCCAATCTCATAATGACGATAATTTTGGTTTTCTGTGCCCTGTTTAAACTGCTTGCTGCTCTTTTACAAGCATCGCTATCCCCCTTTCAATTCCGCCATATTTTTTTGCATACTCCGTTACTCTCATTTTTTCTGTTTCTTCTGTAGTATAAGCGAGATACTCTTCTGGCGAAACTTCTGTCCGGTAAACACGCGATAGCGTTCCGCCAAGAGAAATAAAAACTTCCTTATATTTTTTTGTTGGATCGTTTGCTTTGTTGATGGACAGCACGAGCGCTTTTTCTTTTTCTGTCAGTCCGAGTAATTCTTGTATCTGATCGAATTTGTTTTGATATTTAGATTGATCTAATAATATTTTGCAATCTGAATTATTGATGATGGCTTGTTTTACGACAGGCGAAGAAATAATGTCTTCCACTTCCTGTGTGACAACAATGGCTTCTCCAAAAAATTTGCGCACCGTTTTAAAAAGATATTTGATATACTCGGCCATACCTTCTTTGGCAATAGCTTTCCAGGCTTCTTCGATAAGGATCATTTTGCGAACACCTTTTAATTTTCTCATCTTGGAAATAAATACTTCCATGATGATGAGCGTCACAACCGGAAACAAGATCGGGTGATCTTTGATGTTGTCTAATTCAAAAACAATAAATCGCTGTTGTAAAAGATCAAGATTTTCATCTGCATTTAATAAGTAATCAAATTCGCCGCCGGTATAATAAGGGCGGAGCACATAAAGAAAATTCGACACATCAAAATCTTTGTCCTTTACTTTATCGCTCAACAGGATTTTTACAAAATCATTTTTTAAGAACTCATAAAAAGAATTGAAGCACCGGAAATCAATTTCTTTCTCGTAATAAACCTGGAGTGCATTCGACAGGGCAACATATTCCGAGCGGTTAAATGTTTCATTGTCTTTTTTCCAGAGTGCAAGCAGGAGTGTTTTGATGGATTCTTTTTTTTCTGTGTCGAGACTATCCCCAATGCCTGTGTAAAACGGATTGAATTTTATTGGTTTTGTTTCCGAGTAAGTGAAATAATATCCTTTCACCATATCGCATAGTCCTTTGTAAGAGTGTCCCACATCAACAAGCACCACATGCGTTCCCTGTTCATAATAAGAACGCACCATGTGATTGGTAAAAAAACTTTTTCCTGAACCACTTGGTCCGAGAATAAATTTATTTCTGTTCGTGATGATTCCTTTTTTTACCGGCTCATCAGATATGTCTACATGAACAGGCTTGCCGGTTAAGCGATCGCCCAAACGAATTCCCATTGGAGAAAGAGATGACTGGTAAGATGATTCAAGATTTAAAAAGCAACTCGCCTGTTCAGCAAAACTGTCAAATGTATCATTCATCGGGAAGTCCGCTTCATTCCCCGGTACGCCCGCCCAGAAGATCTGTGGCGCACCATCCAGTTCCTGTTTGGGTACAGCATCCATCTGGGCAAGGGCTGATGATACCAGGTTGCGCAGGTCTTTTAATTCACCTTGCGCATCAGTCCACACAAGTATATTGAAATGCGCTTGTACCGGCATACGTCCTTCGCCGATCGCTTCATTTAAAAAATCATTGGTCGCTTCTTTGGCAATTAAATTTTCGCGCGAGTATGCAGAGAGAGATTGCAAGCGAAGTCTTTTAGATTCCAGTTGTTTGATCGTTTTTTGCGCGTCTTCAATAAAAATATATTGATTGTATATATGATTGCAGGGCAGGAGTTGTCCGAGTGTGGAAGCAAATCCAACCGCAAATTTTGTTTTGTCCGTAGAATATTTATCATAGTTGATTCGGGAGCCACAAAGTGATGGCAGTTCAGTTGGACTCGATAAAGTATATAACTGGCAATACTGGTTTCCGACGCGAACACCTTCTTTAAATGAGATGTCTTTTATGATGAGCTGATCGCTCTCCAAAAGGAAACAATATTTTTCAATGACGCCTGCTTTGTTTTGCACGCTCATTAATTCATCATTCTTTAATCTTTTCATTTTTACAAATCCGCTGTCTTCTAAGATCCGTTGAAATTGTCCGGCGCTGTCTTCAAACTCCTGTAATAATTGCGGACTTAATGTTTCTTCGGGGACAATACTTTTCCGTAAAAGATTTGAAAAAACAGATGACGATAATTTTCTTGCTGCCGGTTTTTTAGTGAGAAAAATATAACAGCGGTGATCAAGAAATGGACGTTCATTAAAAAATCGTTCGCTGCTGCGGGATAAAAAACTGGTATCGTCTTTGGTAAAATCGGAACTGTAAGATGAATCAATAAACCAATCCTGTTTGTGAAATACTGATCCTTTGGATAAAATTTTTATTGCTTTGATCCAGCTATGGTGAAAGCTTTCATACTCTTCATTACTCAAACTAAAAATTTCGGGAAGAGTCACAGCAAAACCAATAGTGACATCACCTTGTTTTGACAGAATGCAATCATGCTCCACCCCCAGTATAGGTAAAATATCTTTGAGCCACTTTTCCATCTGCACAAATTTTACTTGTTCCTTTTTTTCAGCGCGACATGCGAATGCACAAAACCATTTTTGATATAAAAATTAATTGTTCGGCTATTGTAATTACTAATGCTCACGGATAATAAATGGCATTCTCTTTTTTTCAGTTCTGCATCAAGTTCTTTCAATAACAACCTTCCAACCCCCAGCTTCCGGAATTTCTTTTCAACAAAAAATTCCTGTATGTCGTATACCATTCCTTCCTCGTGCAATTCGATCCCGCCATGTGCACTAATAAAACCAATGGCTTCATTATTTTCTCCGACAGCTACGAAATAAATATTATTTGTGTCCCCGATACATTTGCGGTAATTATTTTCAAAAAGATCTTTGTCAAAAAGTTTTTCTTCTTTCTCGCAGAGGAATTGAAATATTCTTTTTGCGTCGTGATTCTTTGCTCCGCGTATTTTAATGTTAGCTTTCATAGGGCACGCACAAATATTTTTCTGTCATTACATTTCACAACATGAGGAATGTTCCGCTTAGCTATCTTTTTCTTCATCCCATGTTCGCCATACTTATTCGATAGTTTGTAGACATACATGAATACAAATGTTCCTGCCGCGAGAATAGATCCTACACAGACAAATGAATTGATACCCACGATATACATAATAGCAAACAGGATCATGAGTGCGATGACCCCACCACCCAGCCACCATATATACTGGGCTTTGAGTCCTTTGAACTCAATTGCTTTGTTTATCCCCTTGTTTATTTTGTAGACGCTGTTGGACATGATAAAGTAAATGTTGAAGTTTGCGGTGTTGTTCCATTTGCTCTCCACGGTGTCGGAGCGCTGGTAATTTTTATTCCTGGCTTTTCTTTCGTGCAACAGCAAATGGCTGCGCATAAGATGGCAATAAGAGATCGCTGTTTCATGTTGATCTTGTTAAGATTTATGAAATACCGAAGAAGGATTTTATCACCGTTGCAACGATCACGAGAAATATGCAACTGCCAAACCATGCGGCTGCAACCTTGCCGGTGTCATGATCACCATGATTCCATTTCTGGTAAACTTTTACCGCCCCTATAAGTCCGAGTATCGCACCCACCGCATACATCAAATTTGTTCCGGCAGAGAAATAACCATTCACTAATGTAGTAGCCTGGTTGATCCCGGCATTGCCATCCGCGGTTTGAGCATGAACAACGCCGTTTATTATTAACTGCATCACTAACGTGCATGCATATCTCATTTTATTTTTCATTACACACATATTCTTACTTCACATTTTCATTAAACTCCCTTTAGGAGGTTTCGGGGTACCCTGCAGCAGCCTGCCTTTCCGTAAGCCTTTGAAGCCAAAGGCAGGACTTGCATACAGGGAAACAAACCAACTGCTAACAACCAACTCTACTGGGCTATGATGATATCAGAGGTTCTTCAACTTGACGCTCCATTCATCCTACTCCATTGCACTTGGCTAATCTGCACTTCGACATGAATGGAGCTATTTCTTTTTCTAAATAGTTTTTATAGGGTACGGCTGTTGAGCATGCGACGATCCTATACAGGGCTTCGCGGCTCTTTACTTATCATGCTTTTCTTTTTCTGGAATAACTGCACAATTTCTTTGCGCCAATATTTTGAAAATATTACGGCGTAATACAAAACAAGAATGACGAAAAGAAAAGTGAAGAATTCGTTCCAGGAAATTTGACTGAGCATCTGTATCGTTTTGACAATACAAATATCTGTCAGCAGATGAGGGTTACCCTTATGAGTTTGTGATTATGATTTATGAAAAAATTGAAGGATTGATACGCGGCAGAAGCTATTCTTCGGGAGTAATTTATTTATAGAAAATTCTAAAAAGTATAAATTTTATGGAATTAATTCCTTCGGATTAGTATCTAAGGCTTTTGCAATTCTCGCTATCCATGAAATACTGAAATTTACTTTTCCTAATTCCATTCTGTTTATTTGGCTGTAATCAATTTCAAGATTATGCGCGAGCTCCTCTTGAGTAATATTTTTAGACTCTCGTTTATTCCTGATTTTATTTCCAACGAGTAATAGAAACTCGTC
>DATHPY010000242.1:0-4994 GCA_035483315.1 Puia sp.
AATTGATTTGCGATGCGCTGACCTGCTGTATTGAGCAGATTAACATTTGCATTTTTAGTTGATACGCTTGTTATAAGCAATTTTATATTTGAACTAAACGGATTCGGATAAGCCGAGAAACTTGCCGTCATTGAAGAGCCATCCAAACGCAATGGCACTATTTTGCTGTAGCCGAATGCACCGTCGTCATCCACATCTTTTAAGCGATAGTAAACTATTCCTGATAATCCGGTAACATCATCTGCATAATCATAATTGTGAGTAAGCGTTGAAGTTTCGTTACCTGCAACAGTTCCCACTTTTATAAAGTTTACACCATCAGTGCTTCTTTGAATATCAAAATGATTATTGTCTTTTTCATACGTCGTTTCCCAGGTTAACTGCGCAGTGTTATTAGATTTTGTTGCATTAAAAGTAAGCAACGTAACAGGCAAACTATTAGCAGGGCTGATAATCGCTGTTGACTGGTTGGTAAGTGTTGTTGACAAATTACCTGTTTGCGATCCCACTCCAATTACATAAGCTGTATTAGAAACAGTAGACAACGCATTTATATCAGCCGGTGTAGTAGCTAAGAACATTACTTTATACTGATCGCCTGAGTTCAAAACTCCACCTGCGCTTCCTGTTGCACCTGTTCCGATATAAAATGTGAGATACTGTGTTCCGCCGGTCGTTGTTGTAAAACATGAATAATCATTATCTATCGCATCCGTTTGTGCTACCCATGAATTTGATGAATAAGACCAAACCATCATTGATCCCGGTACATAAGTTATACCTGCAGGTAACGAATCTACAACTACGGCGTTCGAAAGAATTCCCTGTCCTGTATTCTGACCTGTGATTGTGTACGTCAATGTTTCGCTCGCTTGTAACGTAGCAGTAGGAGCTTTGCTTCCAAAAACCGTTTTATTAATTGTAACCAACGGATCTTTCATTTTAATACTAAATGCAAACACACTTGGATAATACTGATCTTGTTCAGTTCCGAATGTTACCGTTGCAGAAGTTGCATTAGGCGTTATTCCATAAACATCGCCAACATTAATATTATCAATATCAATACCCAACTGATTTTTATAATTCGGATTTGATGTGGTTACAAGAGTTCCATTATTAGAAATAGTTCCGTTCCACATATTCGTTGCAGGATTAACTGCATCGCTGTAAGTAACTCCGTTGATCTTTAAAAAATCGCCTGCTGCATTTGAACTTGATGAAGCTAAATTAGCATCACCTTCCCATGCAAAAGTTGAAAGATATGCATCCGCTGCAGCTAATGTGTTATTAGGAGCATTTAAATTAGTAAGCGTAAGTGTTTGCGCAGTTGATTGTGATTGTACAAATAAAAATGCATCATAAATACGAACACTGTAATAAGACATGGCTGTATTTTGATAAGCAACTACAATACTCCAACCGCCATAACCGCCACCATCAACATTTTTAATATTATCGCCTGTTGATGAGGGAACGTTTGCTATAGTATAAGTTCCTGATCCGTTATTTTGAATGTAGCTGGTAATATCAGCATAAGACTGATATGCATAGCTGCTCGAGCTCACGGTAATTGCATTAACCTGTGATGCAGGAATATTAACTGTTTGGTAAGAATTTGTACCAAATTTAATTTTTACTGAAGTAAGATTCGATCCAGAAAAATCACCAGGAGTTAAATGACCACCCCAATACAAACGCGCAAATTTAATTGTGTTTGACCCTGAAGGTAAAGTAAGATTAGCTGCAGAAGAACTCACAATACCTGAAGTAGAGCCATTATCAATATTGACAAATTCCATGTCAGAATTATCGTTGCCATAAATACTCGTTGTTCCGTCGGAAGCAACATTGAAATAATTCATTATTGTATTTGTGCTGCTCGTTGTATTTCCATTGCTCGTAAATGAATTTGATTTCATGATGGTATTTCCGATCATTACGTGTCCACCCTGAATATTTGCAGAATAAACCGGGCTGTTATAAGCTTTCGTTCCACTTGTAACAACATATACTGTATCATTTGTTGAAGCAGTCGCACTACCGCGTGTTACAGTTGCTGTAATAACATAAGTACCGGTGTTTGCAAACGAAATACTTTTAGAAGTTGAATTATTGCTTGAGCTGCTGTTAGCAGGAAGCGTTACACCTGTTGAAGGTGATGCTGACCAACTGTAACCGTAATTGCCTGTAGTACCGGAAAAACTACTTGCTGTTGCTGTTAAAGAAACAGAACCGGGTGTAATTGTAACCGGTGACGGGCTTAAAGAAACAGACGGCTGATAAACAGTTACAGTAACTGTTTGTGTGCCGCTGTGTCCGCTTCTGTTAGTTGCGTAGCTAAGCGTGAATGTATACGTACCCGCAGCAAGATTTGCAGGTAACGTTGCAGTTGCACCGGCTGTTTTATTGCTTCCGGTGATGGAAGTCGCGCCTACAGTGATTCCACTGCCAGGCCCAGCCCATGATGTTGAACTGCTAAATGTATAACTCGTGTTACCGGGGTTAAATGTTCCGCTGATAACTGAGCTTAATGCAACAGTTGTTGGTGATGATGATACTGCTACAGAATTCGGAGTCGCGCTGTTAGAAAAATTCTGCGCAAACAACTTCCCTGTCGCAAATCCAACAAGTGTAAGGATGATGAGTAGAAACCGTTTCATTTTGAATTCTTTTTGTTTATAATCAGGTTTAGACAACACATAGTTATCCCGTGCAAAAACACGAGGGCTTTTGAGGAATGGAAAATGAATGGTTTATCAGGAAAGTGGTCAGAGTTTAGAAACAATAATCATTAGCACATGAGACGCAGAATCTCATTGATAATTCAAAGGAAGAATTTAGAACAGCTTAAAGCTGCTATATCTTTTTAATAAATAATAAGTGTTGAGAACTGTAAATATTGGAGCAGGCTTTTAACACTAAGTATGGGATCAACAAATGCTTACTAAGAATAAGCGTGGAAATTCAGAATAGGAATGGGAGATTGTAATGAATGGTAAAACTAATACGCAGTTTTGAATAATGCAATAGTCTGAGAAGAAAAATAAAAATAATTTTTTGGGAAGATAATTTCTACACTTACAACTTATTGTTTGTGAATAATAACGGGTCTCGAAATTGGAAATAAAAAACAAGAAATTATTTTCATTATTCTCCCAGCAAAGCTGATAAAGAAAGCAATTCTTTTCTTTTGTAAGCATCCTTTTCATTATCAAAACATTTACTGAATTCTTCCAGCAAGGTTTGAATAACGCGAATATGGGAGATAGGTTTATAGTAAGATGCAACCGGCGGAACTGATATGCGTTTAAAATAATTGTCTACATCTTTATGCGTAAAAACATGACCGCTTATCGGGTCAATAAAAAAATCAATTTTATTAGAAAGATTTTCAGAATCTGTTTGCGTGAAATCCGGCTTAATATAAGCAAGCACAAACTGGCGTGGTATGTTGATTGTTTTTACCGGAATATCAAGCAGTTCGCTTAAAAGCAGGTATAGTACACCGTTAGTAATGGCATTTCCTCTTTTTGTTTCGATCAGTTTGTTTATTAAAAATTCATCCGGATTCTGATAACCAACTTCAGTTCCTTTCAAGCCGTAATAATTATAGAGAATGCTAGTTAAAACATTTATCTGTTCAAGAGGAGTGAGATAATTATTTAATTCCAGCCACACATTTCTCCTCAATTTTTCTACTTCCTGTAAAACGGTAGCAGTGGCAAGATCAGGGTATTGAAATTTTGCAACCAACAAAGATGCAGTTAACAAATCCTGGTAGCTGCTGTTTTTCCATCTTAAAAAATCTTCAGTGAGATCTGTGAAATGTAATTTGTGAATAAGCATCTCAATTCTTTCCTGCACATCTTCACTGATCGTATTCTCCCATAAATTTTCAAGGTTAGGAATTATGCCACGACCATAACTTACAATGCGGTCGCTCACAGAACTGAAAATGTGTTCATCAGGGTCATCAATCAGCGTGAACAATGCTTTTATCTCCTGGTTTTCCTGCATCGGGTAAATTAATTTTTTAAATGGTTCAGATGTATTTGTAATATTCGCGGAACTTTAAAAACTAATAACAGCTTTTTTTTCCACAAATCCACAATGATGTATTAATAACGAATTCTTCAGCCAAAATCTTGTGCTGGTGTTTGTGCAGGTTAATTTTTTTTACTTTTTTCCGGACTTGGTTTTTGACGCTGCTTTTTTTGCAGCAACTTTTGTTTGTGTTGACTTATTCTTTCCTGAAGATTTTTTATCAAACGCTTTTGGATCCTGCGATAAGATCATTTTTTTTATTTCATCAAGACTTATCGCCGCTAATTCATTAGCAGTATATTTTCCATTTTCTCCACCGCCCGTAATTTTCATCATCTTTTTTCCGAAACGGATAAAAGGTCCCCATCGTCCATTTTCCAGCGCAATTTTTTCCTGCGGCCATTGCTGAATAAAACGGTTCGCTTCTTTTTCAATTTTCTTTTTTATTAAATCGTCACAATCTTTTGTTGTCAGCTTATCAAAATTATAAGCGCGCGGAACATTAATAAATAAATCATTCCATTTAATATAAGGACCAAAACGTCCTTTGCCTTTTGTGATTGGCTTTTGATCGTAATAGCCAATCGGCGCATCTTCCACTTTTTTCGCTTCAATAATTTCTATCGCTCTGCTCAGATCAACACCAGACGCTTCTTCGCCTCTTGGTATAGAAACAAACTGATCGCCATACTTTACATAAGGACCAAATCTTCCGATGTTCACAGAAATTTCCTGTCCCTGATATTCGCCGAGCGGAGCGCCTAATTTAAAAAGCTCCATCGCTTCATCAAACGAAATGGTCTCTATGCTTTGTGTATTCTTTAATTTTGCAAAGCGTGGTTTTTCCTCTTCATTGGCTTCACCAATTTGTACCATCGGTCCGTAACGTCCCATTCTTGCAACAACTTTTTTTCCGCTTACAGGATCAACGCCCAATTCTCTTTCAC
>DATHPY010000243.1:0-2587 GCA_035483315.1 Puia sp.
GGAAACATAGTTTTGGGAAAAAACTTGGATATGATTTTCCCGGTTTACAATTTATATAATCAAAAAATTAACTGACATGAAACTTAGCCCTTATCTGAATTTTGACGGCAACGCAGAAGAAGCAGTGGAATTTTATAAAACCGCTCTGGACGGAGAAGTGGTAATGCTTACCCGTTTTGGAGAAAGTCCGGTTCCCAGTGCTGATGACGAAAAACAAAAAATAATGCACGCAAGAATTGTATTTGGTGGTGATAATATCATTATGATCTCCGACACACTAAAAGGAAGTCCTTTTTCAACAAATGGAAATATTCAATTGTCGATCGGGTTGGATGATGAAGCGAAAACAAATCAGATATTTAATAAATTAAGTGAAGGCGGAAAAGTTGTAATGCCCGTGGCTAAACAATTTTGGGGAGATATTTTCGGAATGTTACAGGACAAATTTGGCGTGAACTGGATGTTGAATTGCACAACAACCGTTAGTCCATTTTAAGACAGAAAAAATAATTTAATGGGAATTACTAATGCTATTCTAAGAGTGAGAGAACATCGTAAATCCGAAAAATTTACTGATGTAGAATTTTTGGTTGATAGCGGCGCTGTATATAGTTTAGTACCAGGAAAAATTTTAGATGAAATGGGATTGAGCCCAATAGGGAAATGAGTTTTTCTTTAGCCGACGGAACAACAGTGAAAAGAAAAATCAGCTCCGCTTATTTTGAATTTGAAGGAGAAGGTGGACCCGCTCCTTTAGTTTACGGCGAAGAAGGGGACACTCCATTATTAGGAGCTATAACATTGGAATCGATCGGATTGAAATTGAATCCATTTACGAGGACTTTGCACCCGATGAGAATGTTGATGGCAAAATTAAAAGATAATGAATGACTTCTAAAGAAGTAATGAGCGATCTGAAAAAACTTGGAACCGACCAGATCAAAAAGATCTGGATCAATCATGGTGCAAAAGGAGACTTTTTTGGAGTGAAGGTCGGTGATATGAAAGTTATTCAAAAGAAAATAAAACACGATCATGCCTTATCGCTCGAGTTGTTTGACACGCGAAATGCTGATGCAATGTATTTTGCGGGATTGATCAGTGAGCCGCAAAAAATGAGCAAAGCAGAATTGCAACATTGGGCTGAAATTTCTAACTGGCATATGCTGAGTGAATGCACTGTTTCGTGGGCGGCTGCCGAAAGCAAGTTTGGTCATGAGTTAGCGATGAAATGGATAAAAGCAAAACAGGAAAATATTGCATCAGCTGGTTGGAGCACTTACAGTTGTTTGCTTGCATTAAAAAAAGATGAGGAGTTGGATCTGAAAGAAATTGAAACACTTTTGGAAACTGTGAAAAAAACAATTCACTCGATGCCTAACCGCGTGCGGCACACGATGAATAATTTTGTGATCGCCGTTGGAACTTATGTAACGCCATTAACATCAAAAGCAAAAGCAATTGCAAAAACTATTGGAGTCGTTTCAGTGAATATGGGAAATACAGCTTGTAATGTTCCGGATGCATTGGCTTATATAAAAAAGGCAGAGGATTCGGGAAAACTTGGAAAGAAAAAGAAGACAGTTTTTTGCTGAATACAATTTGCAAATGTGAAGATGTGAAAATATGAAAATGAATGAAGTTAACAGTAATGCATAACCGAAAATAAATAAATCGTAAATCTAAAATCGTACATCGTACATAAATAAACGTGATCAAAAAATTATTATTAGAAAAAGATGGACTAGAAGGGATCAGGTTCTACGATGTATATCGCCGCGAAGGCGGATATCGCAGCGTGGAAAAAGCATTGAAGACAATGACGCCCGATCAGATCACTGACGAAGTGAAAAAGAGCGGGCTGAGAGGCCGAGGTGGCGCGGGTTTCCCGACAGGAATGAAATGGAGTTTTATCGCAAAACCCGAAGGCGTTCCGCGTCATTTGGTTTGTAATGCAGATGAAAGCGAACCCGGAACTTTCAAGGACAGGTACCTGATGGAATTTCATCCGCACCTGCTGATCGAAGGCCTGATCGTTTCATCTTTCGCACTTGGTTCCAATATAACGTACATCTATATACGCGGAGAATACGCCTGGATAATTGATATTTTAGAGAACGCAATTACTGAGGCAAAAAATAATGGGTGGCTCGGAAAAAATATTTTAGGAAGTGGATTTGATTGTGAGATCTATGTGCATCGCGGCGCCGGCGCTTACATTTGCGGCGAAGAAACTGCGCTGATAGAAAGTCTTGAAGGCAAGCGCGGCAATCCGCGAATCAAGCCGCCGTTCCCTGCTGTAAAAGGCGCGTGGGAAAGACCAACTGTTGTTAATAATGTTGAAACGATCGCGGCTGTTGTTCCTATAATAAATATCGGCGCGGAAGAATATGCGAAGATCGGCATGGGAAAATCTACGGGAACAAAATTAATTTCATCCTGCGGAAATATTAATCGCCCCGGTGTTTATGAAATTGACATGACGATCTCTGTTGAAGATTTTATTTACAGCGATGAATATTGCGGAGGTATTGCCAATGGAAAAAGGTTGAAAGCCTGCATACCCGGCGGCTCTTCGGTTCCGATT
>DATHPY010000244.1:0-2109 GCA_035483315.1 Puia sp.
CTCCGCTCTTTTATACGCAAACATCCGAATGTAAATTACCGCAGCATGGACCTGATGATGGATGATGTGGATGACAAGCTGGATATAACGGACATGCATATCTACAAAGAAAACCAATTTGATCTTTTTATCTGTTCGCATGTGCTGGAACATATTCCGGATGATATAAAAGCCATGAGTGAATTGCATCGTGTGTTGAAACTGGGCGGCAGTGGAATTGCCATGGTGCCAATTAATTTGCAACTTGCCGAAACAATGGAAGATCCTGAATGTACAGACATACCTACAAGATGGCGTTTGTATGGGCAGGATGATCACATAAGGATGTATGCAAAAAAAGATTTTATTGCACGTCTCAGATCGGTCGGTTTTACAATTGAAGAACTGGACATCAATTATTTTGGTGCTGAATTGTTTGAAAAATTCGCGATCTATCCTTCGTCTGTTTTATATATTGTTACCAAATGATCAATGTAACCAAAACTTTTTTGCCGCCATTTGAAGAATATACAGCAATGCTCAAACGCGCATGGGATAAAGGCTGGATAACTAATAATGGAGAGCTTTCTCTCGAATTAGAACAAAAACTGAAATCTTATCTAAGGGTAAAAAATTTATTGTTCTGCAATAATGGTACGAGTGTTTTGCAAATGTCCTTGAAAGCGCTTAATATAACCGGCGAAGTTATTACAACGCCTTTTTCTTATGTAGCAACAACAACCGCGATCTTGTGGGAAAATTGCAAACCTGTTTTTGTTGATATCAACGAAAAAAATTTTTGCATTGATGCCTCTAAAATAGAAAAAGCTATCACGCCAGGTACGCAGGCAATTTTAGCTACTCACGTGTATGGATATCCATGCGATGTAAATGCAATTGAAACAATTGCAAAAAAACACAACCTCAAAATTATTTATGATGCGGCGCACGCTTTCGGAACTGAGATTTATGGAAAGTCGTTGCTTGATTATGGCGATATAAGCACCTGCAGTTTTCATGCTACAAAATTATTTCACACGGGCGAGGGGGGTTGTATTGTTACCAATGATGACGCGCTGTCAAGGCAGTTAGATTTATATCGTCATTTTGGACATACGGGCGATGAATATTTTAGTATTGGCATCAATGGAAAAAGCTCTGAATTACATTCTGCCATGGGGCTTTGTAATTTAAAATATATAGATAAAATTTTAGAAACACGTAAAACGCAATGGTTGTTATATAAAAACTCTTTGCAGGGAAAAAATGATCTTCAATTGCTGGAATCAGAAGAAAATGTAAAATATAATTACGCATATTTTCCGCTCATATTTCCAACCGAAGAAAAAATGCTACAAGCAATTAATAACCTGAGATTAAAAGATATTTTGCCAAGAAGATATTTTTATCCTGCGCTTAACACATTACCTTATCTGAACAATTATCAACCATGCCCGATCGCAGAATCCATTGCGAAAAGAGTTATTTGTTTACCCTTGTTTTATGATCTTACTGAAGTACAGCAATCAACAATTATTAATATCATTTTGGAAAAATAAAGTTGATTGAATGAAGCTGGGAATCATGCAACCATATATTTTTCCTTACATCGGATATTACCAGCTGATAAATGCAGTTGATAAATTTGTGATCTACGATGATGTAAATTATATAAACAAAGGATGGATCAATAGAAATAACCTGCTCGTAAATGGAAAAGCTTTTTTATTTACAATTCCGCTCAAAGAAGCAAGTCAGAATAAACCGATCAATCAGATAGAAATTCAGGAAAATGAAAATTGGTCAAAAAAATTCTTAAAAACCATTGAACAGACTTATAAAAAAGCCCCGCATTTTGAAAATACATTTTCTTTAGTGCGCAACATTATCAATACACCGCTTAAAGGAATTCACGAGCTCGCCTTGTCAAGTTTGAGATCAATCGCAGAATATCTTGATATTAAAACTCAATTTGTTGACAGCTCTTCAATATATCTAAATACAAATTTGAAAGGGCAGGAACGGATATTGGATATTTGCCTGAAAGAAAAAGCAGATCATTATATTAATCCTATTGGTGGCATGGAAATTTATTCAAACGAATTGTTTGAGCGGTCAGGAATAAAATTA
>DATHPY010000245.1:0-2987 GCA_035483315.1 Puia sp.
CAATTACAAGAAAAAAGAAATTCTGTCATCGAAAGAATTAAAATATTGGATATACAATATATTAAGATGCACCCAAATTCCTATTTAAGCGGTTACCTTTTGTGGCAACATAGGCGAAAATTATCTGTTGATTCTTTGCAAATGTTTTACAGTACGATGAGAAATGAAGTTAAAAAGAGTTCGCTTGGATATTCAGTCTTATACGAACTCTACCATTTAACCAATGATAATGATTTTAAAAAAGCTAATCCTTTGATTGATTTAGAATTTGATCAACGTTTGAGTAAAATAAATTCAGTTTGTGATTTAAGTTTGAGAGATACGCTTGGTAATATTATTAAATTAAGTTTTTTTAAAGGGAAATATTTAGTTATTGATTTTTGGGCGGCTTGGTGCAAACCATGTGTTGCGAATATTCCTGCTTTGAAACAATTGTTTAAATATTATAAGTCCGATTCAATCCGGTTTATTTCTATATCATTCGACAACAATGCAGATGAATGGAAAAAGGCTATGAAAAAGTACAACTTCACGGGAGTCCAATTTTATGACTTTAATGGATTTGATGGAATAGCAGCTATTTATTGTAAAGTTCTGTGGGTTCCAAAATACATTATCGCCGATCAAAACGGTAAGATAATTAATTATGATGCTCCGCAAGCCAGCAACCCGGAACTGAAAATATTATTAGACAATTTACTCAAGCGGAGTTTATAATATTAGATAGAAAAGGTAGCTAATAACGTTCACGCATAACCGAAAAAACTATCATTGACTGGCGCAGGTCTCCTGACCTGTGACTACGCGTTACTTTTTTTATTTTATACCTGGTTAATGTTTTTGGAGATAAGTAATATTGTAGCACAGGTCGGGAGACCTGCGCCAGATTCACAAGTATTTCTTCAATCTCGGTAATATTGCCGCGTATTTTTAAAAGTATAAATTGCATTTTTTTAGTGTAATTTTCTATCAAGACAAAAATAGAACCATGAAAAAAATACTCTTGCTGATTCTGCCTTTAATAAGCATCACATTAATTTCTGCTGCACAAGTAGGATTTGTGAACACGAAATATATTCTTCAAAAAATGCCTGAATACCAGGACGCGGAAAAATTAATCAACCAGATAGGTAATCAATGGCAAAGAGAAATTGATAATAAACAAACCGTATTAAACAGAATGAACGCCGACTATGAATCCGAACGACCATTATTAAGCGATGACATAAAAAAGAAAAGAGAAGAAAATTTAGCAAAGATGGCAATGGAGATCCGCGACCTGCAAAGAAATCATTTTGGATATGATGGCGATCTCGCTAAAAAAGAAGACACACTGACTAAACCACTTCGCGAAAAAATAAATAATGCGATTCAAAGAATTGCCGCTGTCAGAAAATATCAAATTGTATTGGATAAAAGTGAAGGAATTACTGTAATGTTTTCAGATCCTAAATTGGATATCAGCGAAGAGGTGCTCGGAGAATTAGGAATTAGATAAAAGATTTCTCGCAAAGGCGCGACGACGCAATAAAAATGCCGCAGATTCGCAGATTAACATTAAGTAATAAAATCTGCGAATCTGCGGTAAAAGAATTATCCTTAATCATCATCGCCTTTCTTTCTATCTGCTCTCCGTTGCATTTCCTTTATCGGCATCACTGTCATGCGACCAGCAGGTTTGTTGCCGCGATATGTTATCACTTTAAGTTGTACCGCATCTTTTGGCGGAGTGAGTGGCGCTGTATATTTCGGATAAAAACGATCAGGAAATGAATTATCAAAACTGTAATAAATATCGAGTCCTTGAATTTCCGTGCTCAATTCAATTTGCAATTGTCCGTTCGCATCTTTACCTGCTTTAAAGATCGGATCATACATTGCCGGATCATATTTTGTTTCGGCAGCATCAAATCTTTCAAAATGTTTTTCCACTTTGCCAACAAAACTATTCCAGTTCTTTTTTTCTTTTGGTGACCAAACAGATTCCGAAATAGCAAGTCCGCGCGGCCATGTCATGTATTCTGCGTGGCGCATATTATACACCTGCTCTGTCCACAAATTTGCTTGTCCGCCCATTATATATTTTGGATCAACGCCATCCGGAATTGGTTCAAACTGATAAGTAGTATTTAAACGCAGGGTGGCATAAATGCGCGGTTCCATCACCACATCAGCCTGCATATAATCTAAATAAACAAAAGTTGTTGGGCTCATTACCACCTGGTGTCCTTGCTTGGCAGCTTCAATGCCACCCTTGATTCCGCGCCAGCTCATCACGATCGCATCAGGTGCAAGACCGCCTTCGAGAATTTCATCCCAACCCATAAATTTTTTCCCTTTCGATTCAACAATCTTCTCCAATCTTTTTTCAAAATAACTTTGCACTTCTTCCATATTTTTCAATCCTTCTTTTTGCATTAATGCTTTTATCGCATCACTTTTTTCCCAATAATTTTTCGGGCACTCATCGCCGCCCATGTGTATATATTCAAACGGAAAAAGTTGCGCAACTTCTGTCAATACCTTATCTAAAAAATCATACACTTTTTCATTAGCCGGGCAAAGTGTATTATCAACCAGCGCAACCGGTGGCTGTCCGTGAGACCAATCCATAATTTCTTCACCGGAACGAACATGATAATTTTCCGCGCCAGGCGTGCATGATAATTCAGGGTAAGAAACAACAGCAGCTAGACTGTGACCTGGAACATCTATCTCCGGTAAAATATTTACAAATCTTTCTTTTGCATATTGAACAAGTTCGCGGATATCATCCTGCGTATAAAAGCCGCCATAGTCGCGGGGTTCATCAGGTGTTGGCGTGGAGAACGTTCCGAAGTAACCAACTTTTTTTACGTTCCATGCTCCCGTTTTTGTAAGGTTAGGTAAACTTTTTATTTCGATGCGCCAGCCTTCATCATCCGTTAAATGCAAATGCAATAAGTTGAATTTATATTTCACCATCGCATCAATATATTGTTTCACCT
>DATHPY010000246.1:0-2496 GCA_035483315.1 Puia sp.
AATCGAAGTTTACAGTTTGTTTTTTAGTTGTTTTTAGTGTCCCCCGGTTTTTCCGGGGGATTTTTTTCGTCTGACGGTCTCCGTCTGACGCTTAATTGAAAATTGTTTGTTGATTATTGAGTGTTGAATGTTTTTTATGTACCAGTCTGCATTGCTACTATTAAACATTCTTGCGTCGCACTCTTGTACGGTAGGAATTCTTTTGAGCAATTATCCAAAATTCTTCATTACCATTTTGCTTTCATTATTGCTTTGTGCATTAGCGCGACGTAGTAATCTGATTTTTTACGCCCTGACGCCTATTTTATCCATTTCCCATAATCAATATAATTACTTACCTTTGGCGTTAGTATCGTAATACAGGAGTATGATTATTTCATTTGGTAATTCTGACACAGAAAAAATATGGAATGGCGAAAGAGTAAAAAAGTTACCCAATGAAATTCAAAACATAAGTCGCAGGAAATTAAGAATGCTTAATAACTCTGCTGATCTTGCCGATCTAAGAATACCGTCTTCCAACAGGCTTGAAAAATTATCGGGAAAACTGAAAAATTTTTACAGCATACGGATCAACGATCAGTGGCGGATAATTTTTAAATGGAATGATGGTAATGCTTCTGAAGTTGAAATTATTGATTATCACTAAATATTTAAAAAATGGCACGTCTCAAAAATATTCATCCCGGCGAAATTCTTAACGAAGAATTTCTTATTCCATTTAATATAACGGCTTATAAACTTGCAAAAGATATTGGCATTCCTCAAACAAGATTATCCGAGATCATCAAAGGCAACCGCAGGATCACGGCAGATACAGCTTTGCGGTTCAGCAAATATTTTGGTAACTCCGCCAAATTTTGGCTCGGACTTCAGGATGATTTTGATCTTGAAGAAGAAATAAATAATAAAGCGTCCGTGCTGAAATCTATTAAGTCTTTGAAAGTAAACGCTGCTTGAAATGTCACTGAAAATTTCCGAAATCATTTCTCATCTCGAAACGCTCGCTCCGCCTGCTTACCAGGAAAGCTATGATAATTCAGGTTTACTAACGGGAAACAGCAACCGTGAATGTTCCGGCGCTTTGATCTCATTAGATGCAACCGAAGAAGTGATCAATGAAGCGATCGCAAAAAAATGCAATCTTGTTGTTGCGCATCATCCGATCATTTTTAGTGGGTTAAAAAAAATTACAGGAAGAAATTATGTTGAAAAAACAATAATTGCCGCTATTAAAAATGATATTGCCATTTATGCCATTCACACCAATCTTGATAATGTATTGCACGGAGTGAATGCAAAAATGGCTGACAAGCTCGGATTGGTCAACAGAAAAATTTTTTTGCCAAAACAATCAACCTTAAAAAAATTATACACGTTTGTTCCGGTTGCAAATTTTGAAAAAGTCCGAAACGCAGTTTTCAATGCAGGCGGTGGAAATATTGGTGATTATAGCGAAGCGGGTTTTTCAATTCAGGGCGAAGGAAGTTTTAAGGCCGGCGAAAATGCAAATCCTCATGTCGGCGAAATAGGAAAACGTCATTACGAAAATGAAGTAAAATTCGAAACGGTGTTTCCTGTATATTTGCAGCAGCAGGTTATTGCGGCGCTTATTGAATCCCATCCTTACGAAGAAGTTGCTTACGATATTATGGAGCTTGGCAATCCAAATGATAGAATCGGTTCGGGAATTATCGGGGAGTTGCGCGAAGAAACGAATGAAAAGACATTTCTTTCCCACATTAAACAGTCCTTCTCCCTAACTGTTATTAAATATACAAGGCTACTAAATAAGCCGGTTAAAAAGGTAGCCGTTTGTGGCGGCGCAGGCAGTTTTCTCATTTCCAAAGCATTAGCGGCAAACGCAGATTTTTTTATTACTTCAGATATTAAGTATCATGAGTTTTTTGACGCTAATGATAAAATGGTGATTGCCGATATCGGACACTTTGAAAGTGAGCAGTTTACAATTGATCTGCTTCATGAAGTTTTAGTGAAAAAATTCGCTACCTTTGCCGTCCAAAAATCAGGAACCCTTACCAATCCTGTGAGATATTTTTTGTGATGAAATGTGAATCCTGGGAAAATATTAGATCTGAAATATTAAATTTTAAATAAAACATGGCGAACGTAAAAGAATTTTCGGTTGAAGAAAAACTTGCTTCGTTGCTTGCACTGCAAAAAATTGAATCGAAGCTTGATGAGTACAAAATTCTGAAAGGAGAATTGCCGATGGAAGTGAGCGATCTTGAAGATGAAATTCAGGGTTTGCATGCACGTCAGACGCGTGTTGAAGAAGAGATCAACGGCATCCAGGAATTTATGAATCAGAAAAAACAGATCATTAAAGATTCTGAAGTGCTGATCAAAAAATACGAAAAGCAAAGTGAGAATGTAAAGAACAGCCGCGAGTTTGAAGCGATCAATAAAGAAATTGAAATGCAGCAACTGGAAGTGAAGCTGGCTGAAAAACACATCAAAGACGCGAATGAAGAA
>DATHPY010000247.1:0-3195 GCA_035483315.1 Puia sp.
GATAGTTAACTAATATTAGAACCTTCTTTTCGCCACAAAATTTTTCGGATGGGTTTTTATAGCCAGGCTTCCTCTGATCATTTACCCCATGTGATTTCCCAGGATTCAGTCCCCATCTTCATTTAACTCTATAGAAGATTATACTTAATGCCGAGAGGTTGCAAATACCGGTTTTCAACATTTATTTATTGAATTGGTAAACTAACTGCCTGTGGAAATAATAAATCCCCCGTAAACAAGTTTAATATATAGAAATCTAAAAATCCTAATGTCATGAAATACCTCATGCTTGCTTTGCTATTGCCACTTTTTGGGCATTCACAATGCTACGAAAACAGGTTGGCGTTTAACTTCAATATCGGAGCTCCATACAAAAGCGGAATGGAATTATCCTTTTTTCCCAGCGATGGAAGGGTCGGTTACGATGCCGGCTTCTATTTGTATGATCGTAAAACAACAATGCTGGTTAATAAAAAGCTTACAACGTCCGAGCAACCTGAAGTTTCTCCAATCGGCAGAATTATATTCAGACTTAATCAATACGGCGATTTTCAACATCAGGTAACCGTTTTTGGAACTCCAAACCAGGTAGGTATTTCGTACCGGCTGTATTATCGTTTTGGCGATGTTCTTATTGGTATTGAACCAACCGTATCAACAAAAGAAAGTGGAGTGAATGCCTTAGTAAGTTTTGATCTGTAAATAAAAATTCATTCTCTATAAATCATAAAAGCCACGCAAAAAGCGCGGCTTTTATTTTATCTACTACTCGTGCATAACTTACTTTTTTGAAACGGCTCCGCCACTGCTCGTATTAATATCTGAAATAACTGCGTTGCCTTTATAATGGATATGACCACCACTGCTTGCAGAAGCGGAAAGTTGTTTGTTCACATTAAGTTCGATGTGTCCACCGCTACTCGCGTCAGCTTCGGCAGTTTCTGATTGCAGATCATCAGCATCAAGATGACTGCCGCTGCTTGCTTCTGTCTTAATATTAGATGCAGTTCCGGAAATGGTGGAATGCGCGCCGCTGCTGGTTTCTGCGGTGAGGTCGGTAACACTTATATTTCCTTTAAATGATGCGCCGCTGGAAAAATCGAGATGTAATTTATTCGACTTAACCGTTCCGTCAACATCAACATGAGCGCCGGAATTTCCTCTTAATGCATCAAGCACCTTGCAGGAAACATAAGCTTTAAGATTTTTTCCATCAGTGCTACTCCAGTCATTCCATTTATTATCAAAATAAATTTTTAACGTTCCGTTATCAGTAACTTCTGTTTTAATCCTATCGCGATATTCTCTATCCGATGCGCTTACTGCAACAGCTTCTTCATTTCCTTGCGTCAGGTAAAGATGAATGCCGGTTGACACTTTAATAGCGTGAAAGTTTTTTACGTTGCGCACTTCTGCATTTGGATCATTATATGTTTTTCCCTGCGCAAAAACTGCGCATGTCATCATTACTGCGACGATGGTAAAAATTATTTTCTTCATGTTTTACTTTTTAAAAATTATTATTGATTGATGATCATCCTTTTTTGGTGATACTGCTGGAGCCGCTTGATTTTAATAAATGAACCACGCCGGTTCCTTTATAATAAATATCGCTGCCGCCACTTGCATTTGCAGATAATTCTTTATTGACTGTTATGTGAGAGTCACTTCCGCCGGTGGCGTTTATTTTGCAATTGTCTGTTATTAATTCATAACCATTCAGATCGCTTCCGCCGCTTGCTTCTACATCGAGGTTTGTTACGGATCCGGAAATATCCACATCCGAACCACCGCTTTGATCAATAGACATTTCATGCGCCTCGATCTTTCCTTTCATATCACTTCCGCCGGAAAGATCAACATGAAGTTTTTCTGATTTGATGGTTCCCTGCAAATAAACGTCAGAACCGCCCGAAGCATCAAGTCCGTCAATATCTTTTATGGAAACATAAGCTTTCAATTTTTTGTTGCTCATGTTCCAGGTAATGCTGCCCGTATTTTCATATTTTATTGTCAGCACGCCGTTATTAACCGTGGTGATAATATGGGAAATATATCTCGGATCGGAAGCACTCACTGCAACCGCTTCTTCGTTGCCCTGTGTCAGGTAAAGATCAATTCCGCTGGCGACATGAATGGCATGAAACCCTTTCACATTGCGGGTTTCGGCATTTTTATCTTCAATAACTTTTCCGCTTTGCGCGAAAGAAAAAATGGTAATGGTTAGTAAAGCAGTTGAAAAAAGCATCTTCTTCATAAAAAACAATTTTAGTGAAAGACATTCAAAATTAGCCAATGTTGCATCCCTGGAAATTTTTCCCGGTTTTATCTGAGACGAACCCGTTGACTAAAAAGTTACAGGCTGAATTAAGTTTTATTATAACTTTGCTTGTCTTTCTGAAAGTTTTACTAAAGAAAGTATTCTCAGATTCCTCGGGGTGCTTTTCGCAAATGGCGAACGGCTGAGATAATACCCGTAGAACCTGAACAGGGTAATGCCTGCGCAGGGAAGGTGTTCAAAAACATGCTCCACTTTTCGCATTAGCAGCATTTCCTATTATTTATTAATGATCGCAAAAAATTTAGAAAGAATTTTTATGTACCCGGCGGCATTGCTACTATTTAGCATCGTTGCGTCGCACTCTTGTACAGTAGTAACTCTATTGGGCAATGTGTGCAACAGTCTTTATTAAATGTAGCATAGCGCTATGCGTCAGCTGCGGACTTGGATTAGTTCTTAAAAACCGAGACGTCATTGCGAGGAGCGAAGCATTGATCTGTGTTTGGCCGCGACGTGGCAATCTGCTTTATAAATGAGTAAGACATTATTTTTTTAAAATCAGATTGTCATAGCCTATGATCACACACAGTCCTACGCAATGGGCTTCGCAATGACGTCTCGGAGATTTATATCAATTTCAAAATCAAGAAAATGAAAAAGCGTGCATCTGTATTATTCTTTATTTTTTACTTTTTACTTTTAACTTCATTCGCCTTTGCGCAAATTAATAAAGGAAAAATCACTGATTCATTAACCGGTTTGCCGGTTGCCGGCGCAACAGTTTCTATTGACGGGATCGGAACAACTTCCACAAACGAATCCGGAGTATTTGAATTTAAAAAAATAAAAACCGGAAGTTATCATACTAAGATCAGCAGCATCGGTTTCAAAACAATTGATTCAATAATTAATTT
>DATHPY010000248.1:0-3933 GCA_035483315.1 Puia sp.
GTTTTTACTGATAGTAATTTAATTGTTACCGGCAATTGGTCAGGATCTTCCGGAGTAACCGGAGCATCAAATACGGGAGCCACTTTTATTCAATGTGCATCTGATCCTACTCAGGGTTATGCACCCACATTCGCAAAAATGCCAAACCTTATTAAGGGTCATACTTATTTATTACTTATCAGTCATTATACCGATTCGCAAAGCGGGTATCAATTAACATTTAGCGGGGGAACAGCAAGCATTACCGATCCAACAATTCCGATGTTACAAAATGCAACAATCAACTGCGATGCAACAATCATCAGTGTAAAGCTTTCAAAAAAAGTAACGTGTTTATCACTTGATGCAGATGGAAGTGATTTTAGTGTTTCATCCGGGTTATCATCAGTTATTTCTGCAACAGGTGTTGGTTGTGATAACGCTTTTGATTTTGATTCGGTGCTGATAAAACTAAATAATCCATTGCCAATTGGAAATTATTTAATCAATACAAAAATCGGAAACGACGACAATTCATTACTTGACGATTGCCATAACAGTGTTCCTGTTGGTGACAGTGCAAAATTTTCTATTATACCTTTGGCTCCAACACCGTTTGATAGTTTGTCGCCTGTTGGATGCTCACCAAATGTTTTGCAAATGGTTTTCAGTAAACCCATTCAATGTTCAACGATAGCATCCGATGGAAGTGATTTTACGATCACTGGAACTTCACCCGTAACCATTCAATCTGCAACGGGAAATTGCAATCCGTCCACTGATCTTACAAACGTTATTCTTATTAAACTAAGCACGCCAATTGTTTCCAATGGTTCTTACCAAATAAAACTTGTTAATGGCAACGATGGAAATACAATTATTGACGAATGTAATCAGCAAACTCCTGCAGGGCAAACAATTAATTTTACAACAAGAGATACCGTATCTGCACAATTTACCGACCAGGTTTTTTTAGGATGCAAATACGATAGCATTCAATTCAGCAGCTCGGGAGCGAATGGAATTGATCAATGGAAATGGACCTTCGACAGCGCTTCCAGCTCATTGCAAAACCCGTTGGAAATTGATTCTGTTTTCGGAAATAAAACTGCGCAATTAATAGTGAGCAATGGGGTATGCAGCGATACTGCCAACGCAATTATTCCATTAGATAATGGTTTTAAATCTTTGTTCAGCGCGCCCGATACAATTTGTCCGGCAGATAAAGTTTTATTTTTAAATAACAGTACCGGAAATATTTCTTCATGGTATTGGGATTTTGGCGATGGCACAAACAGCACAGATCAAAATCCGGAAGCGCATGTTTATCCTTCTCCATACAACCAAATAGTTTATACAGTACAATTAATTTCAGAAAATAATTTGGGATGTTATGATACTGCGACAAAAACAATAACAAAATTAAAAAGCTGTTACATCACTGTTCCCAACGGATTTACGCCAAATGGCGACGGACATAACGATTACCTGTACCCGCTAAATGCATTTAAGGCAGTCAATCTTGAATTCAGAGTTTACAATCGTTACGGGCAACTTGTTTTTGAAACAAGAGACTGGTTAAAAAAATGGGATGGAACAATTAACGACAAACCACAAGACACGGGAACTTATGTTTGGACGCTTCAATACATTGACGGAGATACAGGGAAAAAATATTTTTTAAAAGGAACATCCGTGTTGATCAGGTAAATCTTTTCACATCATTCAACAAAAAATAAAAACCCTCCTTTGCAAGAGAGTTTTTATTTTAATTCAGTAATAAAACGATTATATATTTAACTATTGATGGCCTTCAAATTTTAAATTTATCGCTTCGTTCTATTACTTATTTTCTTTTTGAATTCAGAGAAGTCGTTAAGTTTATATGTTTTTATAATTACCAATAGAATGCCAATAGCGTAAAATGCTGATTGTTAGGAAAATCAGAAAAAGAGTTTGTGTAATTATGTTCCCATAATGGAAAATAATCCCGATTCAAGATATAAATTTACACAATGACGCCCGAAAGAAAAGAACGAATAACCAATCTGTTGAACAAAAGACAGGGCAACATTACTGTTGTTTTAGAAAATGTTTTTGATCCGCACAACATTTCTGCTGTAATGAGAACCTGCGATGCCATCGGTATGCAGGAAATTTATGTGTTGAATACAAAAATTCCGAAACACAAAAAATGGGGAGCGAAAAGCAGCAGCAGCGCGGCAAAATGGCTAACCATCCACCAGTTCACTGATGCAGAAAAATGTTTTGACGAATTAAGAAATAAATACACTAAAATTTTTACAACACAACTGGAAACAAATTCAATCAGTTTATACGAAATAGATTTTACACAAAGTATCGCGCTGGTTTTTGGTAATGAACATGATGGAGTGGGTGAAGAAATCAGGAATTTAGCCGACGGAAATTTTATTATTCCGCAAGTTGGCATTATAAAATCATTAAACATTTCTGTTGCCTGCGCCGTAACTTTGTATGAAGCATTCAGGCAAAAAAGCCTTGCCGGTAATTATGAAAAAAGAAATCTTCCGGAAGAACAATACCAGGCTTTGTTTGATCAGTGGAGTAATAATAAGGAAGTCTGAACCTGGATTTATTTGATTTTTATGATTTGGATGATTTGCCTGCTGAGGATACTTATTAAGTGGGGTAGTTTACTAACAGCCATGTATAACCTAAATTATTGTTAATGAAAATACTTTTTATTGCAGTTTGTTTTTTAATGTTAAATTTTAATTCACCTGCCCAGGAAATTAAAAAAGTAAAAATTGATGAACTGAAATCCTACATCGAAAAAAGCGACCATCCTTTAATAGTAAATTTTTGGGCTACCTATTGCGTGCCTTGCGTTCATGAAATTCCATATTTTCAAACTCAAGCAAAAAAATATAAAACCGATGCAGTTGAATTGATATTAGTAAGTCTTGACTTGCCTGATTTTTATCCTGCTAAAATTTCAGCATTTGTAAAAAAAGAAAATTATACTTCTTCTGTTTTATGGCTTGATGAATCCAATGCTGATTATTTTTGTCCGAAAATTGATAAGAACTGGTCCGGCGGAATTCCTTCAACGCTTTTCGTTAATAATAAAAATAATTATCACAAATTTTTTGAAAGACAATTAACAGAGCCACAGGTTGAAGAAAATATAAAAGCCTTAGTGAAATAACGACAGTAAAAATAAATGCAATTGTCTATCTTCTGTTTATTGAACAACCGATCGAGCGCGTTTCACTGACACTGATATTTTTACCTGCAATCAATTCACCAATGGCTTCTTTAAGATGATGACGTTTTACGGTATTTGCATTGCCTGGACTATCATCAATTGCTCCATGATAAACAAGCTTTCCATTCTTATCAAATAAAAAACACTCAGGTGTTTTATTCGCGCCAAATGCGTCAGCTAATTCGCTGTTTTTATCAACCGCGTAAAACCAGTTGTAATTTTGTTGATGTGCGTAAGATTGCATCGCTTCAAATGAATTTCCACCATCACGATCACCTTCATTAGCATTTAAAATAACAACGCCGATTTTTTTATCAGATGCAAATTGGCAAACTTCTTTTGTTCGGGATTGATTAGCAATAACAACAGGGCATGTGTTGCAACTGAACATAACCAGCAATCCGTTTTCTTTTTTCGCATCATTCAACATAATTTCCTTACCAGAAACATCTTTCAATTTCAAGGTCGCTTTTGGAATTGAGGAACCGATTGGAAGCGTAGTAAAATTTTTAAAAGAAACAACGATGACAAATATTGATAGAAAAACAAAAAGCTTTTTCATAATTTCTTTTTTATAAAATGCACAAAAAAAATGCCGGATAAAAGTTACAATTATTTTAACGCCTGAATAACCGATTTTATTTAAGCGGCTTAACTTTATTATGGGTTGATTTTCCTTCTTCACCTCTTTCATCCGCAATTGT
>DATHPY010000249.1:0-4806 GCA_035483315.1 Puia sp.
TTTGCCTATATTGGGTTTGATGCGATCTCGACAACTGCCGAAGAATGTAAAAACGCGCAAAGAGATCTTCCGCGCGGAATGATCTATTCATTATTAATATGCACCGTAATTTATATTGTCACAGCGTTAGTGATAACCGGATTGGTGAATTACAAAGAATTTAATGGCGTTACTGATCCGCTTGCTTATGTGTTTGATAAAATAAACATGCACAAAGTTGGGTTTGTAATTTCAATAAGTGCAGTTGTTGCAGCAACAAGTGTATTGCTCGTTTTTCAAATTGGTCAACCGAGAATCTGGATGAGCATGAGCCGCGATGGCTTGCTACCAAAGCGTTTCAGTAGGTTAAGTCCTCGTTTTAAAACACCTGCATTCGCAACTATGATGACGGGTTTATTGGTTGGTCTTCCTGTTTTGGTTGTTGATGATAAATTAATGACCGACCTAACGAGCATAGGTACCCTATTTGCATTTGTGCTGGTGTGTGGCGGCGTTTTGTATTTACCAAAAATGCAAAAGCAGGCGGGGAAGTTTCAAATTCCATATATCAATGGAAAATTTATCACGCCAATTCTTGTTGCGATATTTATTTTTTTATTCCGATCACGACTTTCGGATGCATGTGCTAATTTTAAAGCGGAAGGTTACCAGGAAATTTTATTTATTGTTTTTGTGATTGCAGCAATTATTATCGCCATACTTAGTTTTCTCCGCAATTACTCAATTATTCCCGTTCTCGGCGTTTTGTGCTGCATGTATTTAATGATTGAGATCCCTGCAAAAAGCTGGATGGTATTTTTTGGATGGATGAGTTTCGGCTTGCTGATCTATTTTTTGTACGGATTTAGAAAAAGCAAGCTGAGGCAAGTATGAGTTGTTTATGATCTGAAAGTCTTCACTACTTATTAATTCTTAATTGTCAATTATTAATTTTCCGTGTTTCTGAGCCTCCGTGGCAATTCGTTATTTTTACATTATGAAATTTGAGATTGGTGATAAAGTGCTCGTGCTTCACTCCAGTGAAGAAGGCGAAATTGTTGATATCATTAATAAAGAAATGGTCATGGTTGATGTACATGGAGTAAAATTCCCTGCGTACATTGACCAGCTTGACTTCCCTTATTTTAAAAAATTTACCGAGAAAAAACCGGTGCCCGAAAAACCTAAGAAATTTGTTGATGACATAAAGAAAGAAAAGTCAAATCAAAATAAAAAAATAGCTGATGGAGTTTGGCTCACTTTTTTGCCCGTTTTTGATACCGATGAATTTGGCGACGAGTTTGTAAAAGAATTAAAATTGCATTTAATCAATAACACACAGCAAGGCTATAATTTTTCTTACTCATTAAATTATTTCGGAAAAGATGATTTTGAATTAAAGAATCAAATTCACACGTTTGAAGATTTTTATTTGCATGATATCGCTTTTGAAGATATTAACGATAACCCAAATTTTGAATTTGATTTTTCTTTATTAACGCCGGAAAAAAAGAAAGCAGAACATTATGAAGCTTCGCTTAAAATAAAACCTAAAAATATTTTTTTAAGAGTTGAAGAAATGAAGAAAAAAAATGAAGCTACTTTTTCTTATAAATTATTTGATGATTACCCGGATAAAATTATTGAAGAAAAAATTGAAGTGAAAACTTCTCCTAAAAATTATAAAATATACGAAGCTTCGCAGGCTCGCAACCAGCTTGAACCTGCAAAGCATGAGGTTGACTTGCATATTGAAAAGTTGACCGACAATTGGAGTCACATGAGTAATTTTGAAATGCTCACTTTGCAACTGCAAACATTTGAAAAATATTTTGATCTCGCTGTTGCGCATCATTTGCCTTCGATGATCATGATTCATGGAGTTGGCACCGGAAAACTCAGAGATGAAATTCATGATCTGTTACGGATGAAACGAAATGTAAAGTCTTTTATCAATCAATATCATGCGCGGTACGGTTATGGCGCGACGGAAATTTTCTTTCAATATTAATATTGGGTGAGAAGTGAGAGGTGAGACGTGAGATGGGGTGCAGGATTTTAATGTTTGCAGACAGATATTTAGAGAGATAAATCCACGGACTGAAGATGATTTATGATATGCCGTACAAGTGTGCGACGCAAGGATGATGCTATGAAAACCGATGCCCGGAACCAAAAAATAAATGTGAAGATGGCTTAATTGTTCGATGCCTCAATTGAGCCATTGAGCAATTTTCACATTGAGTAATTAATGAGTATTTTCGCAGTTGCTACCGGCCGCGCCATCGTTTCGCATTTTTTGCGGGAAGGAAAGACCGGACAGCGAAGGGCAATGCACCGGTTAAGCGCCGGGTCTCATTTATTTGGGAACAGAAAGTGCCACAGAAAATAACTGCCATTGAAAAATGGTGAGGGTGAAAACGTGAGGTAAAAGCTCACGGCGTGTTTCAGTAATGTTGCGCGCGGGTAAACCTTGTATGCTGTAATGCCACATAAACCGGCGATTGCGGACTGCTCGTTCGATGCCGGTGGGTAGGCAGCAAGATTCCGGCAGTAATGACGGAGCAAGATAAATGATGGCATGATTGCTAACGCAGTCAAACAGAATCCGGCTTATGAGCCGGTAGCTTTTTTTGGAAAATGTATAGATAAAAATTTTTGAGTTTATTGCTCCTTCTGAAGTAAGAACATTCAATAACCAACACTCAACATTCAATTTTCAAATGAGGAAACATGAATATAGTTTAGCTATATTCATTTGATAATTGTTTGTTGAATATTGAGAGTTGAGTATTGTATTAATTATACAATACTAACGGCATGGCATAACCGAAAAATTCCATTACCAAGGCGATGCCAAGATGAACGACCAACCCGCCGAAAATTGACCTGGTTCGATAAGCGATAACTCCCAGGATCATTCCACCAAAAAAAGAAGAAATGCATTCTCCAAGAGGTTTACCAAAATGAATGGTACAATAAAATGCTGCCATTGGTAAAATAGCATCTGCACCAACAAAACGAATAAAGCCGATCACTAAAAATCCGCGGAAGAAAAGTTCTATGGAAACAAAATCAAGGCTATAGGAAAATTCATAGATCAATTTCCATAGCCACCGCTGATGTATGTAATTATTTACAAAGAAAATATTTTTTACTTTTGGATATGCCTGTAAAAAATCGTGTTGTGTTGAAGCGATTGCTACTAAAGGAATAAGAAATGCGAGAATAATAAGATATGGCTTTGGCTGAAAGTTTTTTGTGATTAAACCAAAAAATGATTCTTTGTCATGATCATATCTCCAAACAAAAAATAAAACAGCTAACAGAAAAAATAATTTGAGTGGAAGTTGAAGAACGATAATCCAATATTTTTTCCATGGATAATCGAGCGTATTTAAAAAAGGAATTTGCCAATGGATTTGTTTGATAGAAAAAATAATAACCGCAATTAAAAAATATAAAAAAAGTAGTTTTCTATTTTTAACTGCAGAAATTGGTTTGCCAATAAATTGAAAACAATAAACAATCCCAAAAACGAGTGAATAAAAAATAAAAAAACTAATTAACGAGAAAGGGAAGTGCAATGCATAAATTCTTTTTTCAATTCCAATCGTAAAATTTAGAGTAATAAGAATTGCTGTGAACAGCGTTGTAAAAATTAAACTTCTTAAAGGAATTTGTCTGAAATAATCTTTCAGATATTTTACAAAAATGAGCATGGGGAAATTGTAGAAGACAAATTACTCAATTAACGGTAAAGCTGGCTTTCATCTTTCCTAATAAATCGGTGGCTATCATTTTTTCGCCGAGAGAGATCATGTTTTTAAATGCTCTTGCATGCGAAATTCCATGACCGATGATCACAGGCTTTGTAACTCCAAGAACAGGAGTGCCGCCGTAAATTTCAAAATTGAAGAGGTCAAAATATTCGTGAAAGATCTTTTTATTCTGTGTTATCTCGTACAAAGATTCGGAAAGTTTTAAAATAACGTTTCCGGTAAAACCATCGCAGACCATTACATCAGCTTTGTCGAAAAAGATATCTCTGCCTTCTGTGTTACCAATAAAATTTACCTGGTTATTTTCTTTCAGCAATTGATAAGCAGCCTGCGATAACAGGTCGCCTTTGCCTTCTTCTTCGCCAACGTTCATTAATCCCACGCGTGGATTTTCAATTCCTAAAATATATTGTGCGTATAATGAACCTAAAATTGCAAACTGATTTAAATGTTCAGGTTTGCAATCAACATTTATTCCAACATCAAGCAACAAACCTGTTTTGCCATTTTCTTTTGGAATAATTGTAGAAATTGTCGGACGCAAAACTCCTTCAATCGCTTTAATGCTGAACAATGCGCCAACCATCATTGCACCGGTATTTCCTGCGCTGATGAACGCGTCAATTTTATTCGTAGCTAATAAATGAAATCCGATGGCGATGGAAGATTTTTGTTTTTCCTTCAGCGCTTTTGTCGGATGCTCGTGCATACCAATGACCTGCGGCGCATGAATTACTTTAATGTTTGCGGAAGGGATATTATGCTCCGACAAAAGAGCGTTGATCTGTGTTTCATCACCAAATAAAAAAACTGTTGCGGGCGATGTAGTTTCGTTTAAATATAACTGAAAACCTTTCACTGCTTCCAGCGGCGCCAAATCTCCACCCATCATATCTAATCCAATATTCATAGTCTTGCTAAAAATTAAATTCCAAATTCCAATATTAATTTACGAAAAAAATTGGAACCTGGAATCTCAAAAAATTTCAGAAAAGATTTCTCACAGATTTCGAAGATTTTCACGGATAAAAATCTGTGGTCATCC
>DATHPY010000250.1:0-4592 GCA_035483315.1 Puia sp.
ATGCTGTGATCATTCCGGCAATGGCAACATCTTTTCTTTGTTTGGTTGCAGTGTCAAATTTCGTTTGAATTAACTGAACAGATACACCATCCATTCCTTTATTTGTTTTTGCATCAACTATTTTACCATAGAAATGCCCGATGCTCGGCGCTTGGCCGCCACCCTGCCTTCCCTGACCTCCACCAGCGGGAAACTGGGCATAAGCCTCTGTTAAAAAACTTCCCAAACATAAAACCAACAATAGCTTTCTCATGTAAAAATTTTTCATTTGAACGCAAAGGTCTTGCAAAAATTAACTAATGGAATCCATTATTTATTAACGGTATAAATAAACGATGGAAGGGTGACAATTTAAGGTACAAGAATCAAGACTAAGGCTCAAAAATCAATATGCAACTCTTGTGCCCTGTTCCTTTCACCTTGATTTTTATAAATTTTATTTCATTAAGAAAGTGATCAGTATTTGTAAAACTCCAATGAAAAAACCCAACGCTGCGCCAATGACTTCTACAAAACGGAACTCCTTCGTCAATATTTGATTGAGCATTTTTTCTAGTTTTTCAGAAGAAAATGCGGCAACTTTTTCTACAACTATTCTTTCCAAGTCAAGATCGTGTTTTAAATTATTTATGTAATTTTTTATGATCACAGGAAAAAGTTCTGCAAGTTCCTGCATAAATACCTCCTTAAATTGGTTAATTGTTTTTTCCCCGATAAACATGGAAATAACCGGCATGGTTTCTTTTAGCCGCACGCGGAGAAAATGATCAATATGTTTTTCTGCCGCCGGTAAAATTTTTTGTACATTTTCAGGATCGGTAATTGTTTCTTCAATATCACTGAATGACAGTAATTCCTGTCCCACAATTTTCCCAAGACTTTCCGCAATTTGCTTCTGCCGTTTTGGAAAAATTCCCTGCAACGTGAAAAATGAAATTCTTTTAGGTTGTCTTGGATGAAATAATAATTTAAGCGCCATCCAGATAGTAAGCCAGTGAATAAATGCAGAAATAATTGGAATGGTATAAAGCCAGGGATTCATAAATAATTTTTTATGGAAAAGCCCGAAGCAACGCTCCGGGCCTGATTTTTAGCTGGGAGGATGATGGGTCTCGAACCCACGGCCTTCAGTGCCACAAACTGACGCTCTAACCAACTGAGCTACACCCTCCGTAAAATAAGGCAACAAAAGTAAATAAAAAATGTGTTCGTAGTTCATAGTTTATAGTTTATAGTTTATAGTTCATGGTAATTCAGAAAGGTTGATGACTACATTAAATTTCACGATGATTGTTTAACTATGAACGATGAATCATGAGCTATCAACTATGAACCTTCAACCACCCATCAAAATGGCTCGTTAATTGTTTATATAATGCAACAAGCCTTTGTTTTTATCGTTATTTTTGAGTATGTCTAAATTTTTTGAATATATGTTTAATAAAAGAAATCTGCCGGTTGTTTTGTTGGTTTTAGCTTGTGGAGTTTTTGTCGCATTTCGCTCGCTTGGTTTTAAATCTGAACCCCCCACCAAATACGAAAAAATTTTGCGCGATGTAGGTGTGATGCTTGAAGATGTGCATTATAGCCCAAAAGCTATTGATGATAAATTTTCAAAAGAAGTTTTTACGAAATATTTGTCTGAAAAAGTTGATGTCGAAAAAGATATTTTGCTGAAAACAGATATAGACGCTTTGCGCAAGTACGAAACAAAAATTGATGATGAAATTTTAGGTAAAACGCCGGTTCAGTTTGAGCCAGCAGTAACTGCTGTTTTAAAAAGAAGAATTCCTGAAACAGAAGCGATCTACAAAGACATCTTATCACATCCTTTCGATTTTACAAAAGACGAATCCATTAATGAAGATTATGACAAAATGGATTTTCCAAAAAGCGAAGCGGACAGAAAAGAAGCATGGAGAAAACACTTGAAATATCTTACACTTGAAAGATACACTGATTTAATTGATCAGCAGGAAGCAGCAAAAAGCAAAGCCGGATATGTTGTAAAAACAAATGCTGAACTAGAAAAAGAAGCGCGTGATAAAGTGATGAAACTAATGGACCGTTATTACGACAGGCTGAAATATAAAATTAATGAAGATGACAGGTTCAATATGTTTGTTGAAACTATTGTGCAGGCAATGGATCCGCACACAGATTATTTTCCACCAGTTGATAAAAGATATTTTGACGAACAGATGAGTGGTCATTTTTTTGGAATTGGCGCTACATTAAAAGAAGAAGATGGAAATATAAAAATCGGTGAGTTACTAACGGGCATGCCTGCGTGGAAATCTGGCCAGATAAACGGCGGTGATATTATTTTAAAAGTAGGACAAGGCGCACAGGAACCTGTTGATTTAACGGGTTATGAAACCGAAGATGCGATTAAATTAATTCGTGGCGAAAAAGGAACAGAAGTTCGTCTTACTATTAAAAAAGCTGATGGCACAGTAAAAACTGTTTCTTTAATAAGAGATGAAATTGTACAGGATGAAACTTTTGCAAGAAGTGTTATTGTTAATGGTGAAAAAGGAAAAATAGGATACATATATCTGCCGGAATTTTATGCCGATTTTGAAAATCCCAAAGCGCATCGTTGCTCCATTGATGTTGCAAAAGAAATACTGAAATTAAAAGAAGAAAAAGTTGATGGTATTGTTATTGATCTTCGCAATAATGGCGGGGGGTCATTGTATGATGTTGTGCAAATGGTTGGTTTATTTATTGATCAGGGACCGGTTGTGCAGGTGCGCGACAGGGATGGTAAACCACATGTTTATAACGACCAGGATAAAGCGCTTTTATACGATGGGCCTTTGGCAGTGATGGTGAATGAATACAGCGCATCGGCCTCAGAAATTTTTGCAGCAGCGATCCAAGATTATAAAAGAGGAGTTATCATCGGCAGTACGTCAACGTATGGAAAAGGAACTGTGCAAAGAAATATTGAATTAGATAAATCTCTCGGATTCTCAGATGCTAATAATGATCTTGGAACAATAAAACTTACGTTGCAGAAATTTTATCGCATCAGCGGCGGCTCAACGCAATTGCGTGGCGTTGCCTCAGATGTTGTTTTACCCGATATCCTTGAATATTCAAAAGTGCGTGAAAAAGATAATCCGGATGCATTACCCTGGGACGAAATTCAAAAAGCAGATTACAAAACATGGAAGTATGCCTATGATCTTAACCCAATTGTAAAAGCAAGTGAAGAAAGATTAAAAAATGATTCTGCTTTCAGCATTATTAATAAGGATGCCGCATGGTTAAACGATCAGAATGATAAATCACATTCTATAAATATTGATAAATATCGCCAGGAACAAAAAAAATGGAGCGGTACAGTAAAGCAAATTGAAACGCTGAGCAAATTACAGAATGAATTAAAAATAGAAACTCTACCTCAGGACGCAGGCAAATATGATAATGATAAAGATAAAGCCGATCGTTATGCAAGATGGCTGAAGGGCTTGCAAAAAGATATATGGCTTAATGAAGCCGTGAAAGTTGTTGATGACATGGTAGCATCAAAAAGTTTAGTTTATAAATAAGATCATTTTAAAGAATAAAAAAATCCGGGTTTAATTAATCCGGATTTTTTTTTACATTTCATTATGAAGAGGAGTTTTATATACTGTAAAAAATCATCAATTCTTTTTTTTAGTTTGATGAGTTTTTATTTTTCTTATTCACAACAAATAAAAGATACATCACTCATTGTTTATTTTGATAATAATAAATATTCTTTGAGTGCAGACGAAACGGGCAAATTAGATTCGTTTTTTTTAAATCATCAGTCCGCAACAATTAAAAACATTTCAGGCTTTACGGATTCAGTTGGAAGTTCGGTAAGCAATTTTATTTTAGCAGAAAAAAGAAACAGATCAGCAATTGCCCTCTTAAAAAAATATTCATTCTTAAACAAAAACTATCCTGTAAATAATTTTGGAGAAACGCATCCTGCGAGTCAAACTGATAATACATTAAACAGAAGAGTTGAGATTGTAATTCAATTTAAAAAAGATTTAGGTGATGCGACTAAGATTAAACCCGAATCTGCGGTTATAAAAAAAATCGTTCTTGATAAATTGTATTTCAAACCCGACCTGCCTGTGCTGGAAAGTTTTTCTCTTGATTATTTGAAAAGAACAGCAGAGATTCTGAAAACTTATACTGACGCTAAATTTGAAATTCGCGGACATGTTAATTGCCCATTGAATGTTCCTGCAAATTCTGATTACATGAAATCAATGAATCAACTTTCTGAAGACAGGGCCAAAACAGTTTTTGAAATTTTAAAAGATAATGGAATTCCTGCAGAAAAAATGACTTATAAAGGAATGGGCAACACAGAAATGATAAATCCTTACGCAACAACGGATGAAGAGAAAAGACAAAATATGCGCGTTGAAATATTTATCTTAAATAATTGATTGAAATATTATTCAATCTTTGTTTGCCGTGAAATTATGGTGATGCCAATTCCCAGGATGGCTATCAATCCAAAAGAAACTCTGAGACTACTTATCTGCGCAATAAAACCGATAAAAGGAGGGCCAAATAAAAAACCAAAATATCCAATT
>DATHPY010000251.1:0-4415 GCA_035483315.1 Puia sp.
AATAATAGAATTATTTTTTAAGAAATTTTCATTACTTATTTTCCACTTAAATGCTCCGGAAGGAAACAGCCCCCATTTGTTGCCTTTACCAATTGAGCCGATGGTGGTGCCAACGCCATAAGGTCCAAATTTGGAAGATCCGTCATCGCGAATGGTGCCGGTTAAATAAAAACGATCATCATAAGAATATGCAACTCTGCCAAAAATGGAAATGATCGTATTTTCAGGTTTATCAAATGGTGCGGTGGAATCTCCTGTATTTATTTCAACACCTGTTGCACTGTAATTTCCGTATTCGTAGTTTGTAGTAAGAAAGTTGCTGTAAGAATATCCTACAACTGCATCCAATTTACTTTTGATGGATTGAAAATCTTTCACGTAATTTAAATAATATTCTGCAACTGTATTTTGCGTAGTTGATTTGTACTTGTTGTTAGAACCACCAAGCGTTCCCGGATTTGCAACATTATAACTGGATGCAGCGCTGTCAGGAATAAATGTTGTTCCTTTTCCTGTTGAAATATCATAACCTGCATTAACCTTAACGTGTAATTCGGGTAAGAAAGGGAAATTATAATCGAGTTGAATACTGCCAATACTTCTTAGCGGATTGGATTTGTTTAAGTTTTCGTAAAGCAATCCCAATGGATTATACGGAATATTTGGGCGAAGATTGCCGCTGGTATCAACCCATTCAAAATAACCACCAAATCTTTTGCTGTTTGAATATACCGGTTGCGTCGGGTCATAACCTATTGCAGCGCCTATCGCATTTTGGTTTGCGAATCTTGTATTTTCAAAACCTGCTTTTACATTGAGGTCAACTTTCAGATGATCATTAAAGAAGGTAGGATTTAATGCGAGTGCGACATTGGTCTTTTGCAGGTTATCAGTTTTTAAAATGCCATTCTGATCCTGGAAACCGATAGAAACTCTGTAAGGAAGATTTTTAACGCCGCCGCTAACACTAATATCGTTGGTTGTACCAAATGCCGGATGAAAAACCTGGTCCTGCCAATTGGTATTTGCAGTTCCGAGCAAAGCAATTTGTGCAGCCGTTCCATTCGCTTGCACCACTGCGCGCATTTGATCTCCATTTAAAACATCCGCTTTTTTTGCAATGGTTGAAACAGAATTTACCGAACTAAAATTCACTCTCAGTGCGCCGGTCCTTCCTTTTTTTGTTGTTATAATAATTACGCCATTGGAAGCGCGCGAACCATAGATCGCGGCTGCCGAAGCATCTTTAAGAATGGTGAAAGATTCGATGTCATCTGAATTGATCATGCTTAAAGGATTTGCTACGCCAGGGATGGAATTGTCTGATAAAGGAATTCCATCAATAACCATCAGCGGATCGTTAGTTGCGCCACCATCAATTCCAAAAGAAGAACCACCGCGAATGCGAATGGTGCTTCCCGCGCCGGGAGCGCCACCATTTGAAATAACAGAAACGCCGGCAACCTTGCCTGCAATCATCTGTTCTGGTGTAGTAATAAGTCCTTTTTGAAAATCTTTTTCAGAAACGACTGCAATAGCCCCAGTCAAATCTTTTTTGCGCGCGGTACCATAACCAATAACCACTACTTCACTCAGGGAAGAATTGGAAGCGACAAGAGAAACTGATACATCACTACCGGTAATGCTCACCTGCTGCGATGTAAAACCCACCGAAGAAAAAACGATCGTGGTTATATTATTTCTTATTGAGATTCGGAAAGTTCCGTCGGCGCCGGTAACAGTTCCGGTTTTTGAACCTTTCGGAATTACTGATACACCCTGTAGCGGGGATCCGTCTTTTGAATCAGTAACTTTTCCTGTAATGGTTTTGTTTTGTGCATTCGTGATAATACACATTGATAGCATGATGAGGAGAATTGTCATTCTCACAAGCAATCGTTTTTTTCTCATACTAATGGCAGTTATAAAATTAAAAATTCGGCGTTTTAATCCTAATGCGATAAATCTGTGCAATCGTTTGCATAAAGTTGAAAAATTCTTTTGTTAACTACAAAATTTTTTTCAAACACTAAGGCTCGCTTATGCATGATTCCGGATACTAAAAGCGAATATGTATATTTTACACAATATCACCAAAAAATTATTTCGATTTCTTTAAAAATTCTTTTTAAAACAGGATAAGATTTGGCCGAAATAGCATACAGGCGCAAGTATAGCCGTCCCTCTTTTTAAACAGGCACTATAGACCCTGCATTTTTTTATCATTGTATGTTAACCCAGGAAGTTTGCAATTTGAAACCGAAAAAAAATGAAATAGAAGCGATGCGCGTGGGGTTGATAATTGAAAAATTTTTAAAAATCAGCTTTTTTTGATTAGAATTGCTAAACAAACGATTACACCAAATTGTGTCAAACCAAATTACCATAGCTAACATTGCGAGCGAACTGAACATCACTCCGGCAACCGTATCAAGAGCATTGCGCGATCATCCCAAAATCAGTTCAAAAACAAAAAAATCTGTATTGAAAGTCGCCGACAGACTCAATTACAAAAGAAATAAAATTGCATCTTCTCTCCGCTCAGGAAAAACTCACATGATTGGAGTGATTGTTCCAAGCGCGGAAATTAATTTTTTTGGATCAGTGGTTCATGGAATTGAAAGCGTTGCCAATTCGAATGGTTACAGCGTTCTTATTTTTCAATCTAACGAAGCGCATGAACATGAAGTTAAAGGAATGGAAACTTTAATTGCTGCGCGCGTAGATGGCATTTTGGTTTCTATTGCAAAAGATACTGTTGATAATTCTCATTTTGTAGAAGCAAAACAAAAAGGCATTCCACTTGTTTTTTTTGACCGCGCTAATGATAATATTGGAATACCTTCTGTTGTAATTGATGATTTTCGCGGAGCATATATTGCCACTGAACACCTCATCAAACAAGGGTATAAAAAAATTGCGCATGTTTCAGGGCCGCAAAATATAAAAGTATTTTCCGATCGTCTCAAAGGTTATTTGGCCGCGCTGCAGGCGCATAATATTAAAGCCAATAACAGTCTTATTTACCAGGGAAATGTGACTATTGAATCTGGCAGGGAAGCTGCGAAATATTTTTTATCAAAAAAAGTTCGGCCAGATGCTGTTTTTGCTGCGGAAGATTTTACCGCGCTTGGTGTGATAAAAGAAATCAAGAATAATAAAATTAAAATACCTGAAGAGTTTGGTGTTTTTGGTTTTGCGAATGAATTATTTGGCGAACATATCAGTCCCACGCTTTCAACAATCGATCAGCAAACAGTTTTAATGGGTAAGGAAGTGTTTAAATTATTACTCCAGTTTATTGAAGAAAAAGATATCTCTGTTGTTACTCAAAAAAAGATTGTTTTGGAACCAATTCCAATTTTCAGGGAATCTTCTTCAAGAAAAAAAAGAGAGTAAAATTTTTAGGTTGAAAATTAAAAATTCTAATTTGCAGTGCAAACGATTGCATTGCTTTTGCGCAACAATTTTTAAAACGTTTTTTGCTGATAAATTTTGTTATGAAGCATTTTTCACTCATATTTATTTTTATTTTTTTTGGAATGATGGGTTGCAAAAAATCTGGTTCTTCAACTCCGATCAATCCCGGCGGGCCAGATACAACTTCAACAACCAATATCATTAAAGGTGTTGATGTAAGCTGGCTCACTCAAATGGAAGCAAGCGGGTATAAATTTTATGACAGTGCTGGTGTGCAGGAAGATTGTTTGCAGATTTTGAAAGGTTTAGGAATAAATGCAATTCGACTTCGAGCATGGGTAAATCCACCCGACGGATGGTGCAATACAAACGATGTAGCTGTTAAAGCAATCCGCGCAAAAAATCTTGGGTTCAAGATCATGATTGATTTTCATTACAGTGATGTATGGGCCGATCCCGGTCATCAAACAAAACCAGTAGCATGGACTAATTATAGTTTCGATTCTTTGCAAACCGCAGTTTATAATTATACGCAACAGGTGATGGATACTTTAAAAAGTATCGGCATCGTACCGGATTGGGTGCAGGTTGGCAATGAAACAAACGATGGAATGCTGTGGGAAGATGGAAGAGCATCAACCAACAGGCAAAATTTTGCGGCACTTGTGAATGCAGGTTATAATGCAGTAAAATCCGTAAGCGATTCAATAAAAGTGATCGTTCATATTTCTAACGGGTATGATAATAGTTTGTTTCGATGGATGTTTGATAGCCTCACTGCAAATAATGTACAGTGGGATATTATCGGAATGTCATTGTACCCCTCAACTACAAATTGGCAGTCGCTCGATTCACAATCTCTCGCAAATATGAATGATATGGTAACGCGGTATCACAAGCAAGTTATGATCTGCGAAGTAGGAATGGATGTTACTTCGCCAACAACTTGTGAAGCTTTTTTGACTGATATCATTAAGAAAACAAAATCTGTTTCG
>DATHPY010000252.1:0-2513 GCA_035483315.1 Puia sp.
AATTCCGATTTGGATCAGTGAATACGTTTTAGCGGGATATGGAACTGGTGCCATCATGGCTGTGCCTTGCGGCGATGAGCGCGATTTTAAATTTGCGAAGCATTTTAATATCCTCATCACAAATATTATTAGCAAACATTATAATGGCGAAGAAGCCAATCCTACCAAAGATGCGGTATTAGAGGAAAGTGGTTTTTTAAATGGCATCGTGATGCGCGATGCAATTGAAGTGGCGAATAATAAAATTGAAGAGCTGGGGATTGGCAAAAAGAAAGTGAATTATAAAATGCGCGATGCTGCATTCAGTCGTCAGCGTTATTGGGGCGAACCATTCCCGATCGTTTGGACTAACGGCATTGCCTACCCACTTGATGAAAATGAGTTACCACTGATACTTCCTGAAGTGGAAAAATATGGACCCGGCCCTGATGGTGAAGGACCGCTGGCGAATTTGAAAGATTGGGCTTCGACCCCGCAGGGCACGCGCGAAACCAACACCATGCCCGGTTATGCCGGAAGCAGTTGGTATTTTTTGCGCTACATGGATCCGCATAATAATACTGCATTCTGCAGCAAAAAAGCAAGTGATTATTGGGGACAGGTTGATCTCTACATTGGCGGAACAGAACATGCAGTTGGACATTTATTATACAGCCGCATGTGGACAAAAGCTTTGTACGACTTGGGTTTTATTGGCCATGATGAGCCTTATAGAAAATTGGTAAACCAGGGGATGATACAGGGAAGTAGCAGATTTGTGTATTTTCTTCCAATTGTATATTCTCACGAATCTGGAACGAAACCAAATCTTCCAAGTTTTTTTATTTCAAAAAAATACTTTGATACATACAATACATCAGAAACAAAAGATTTTATTTTGGATAAAATGGCTGAGATTCTAAAGACAGAAAAGAATATGCCAGTTCCTCTCGTTTCACTTTCATTCAGTATATCAAATAGTGTCAATCCATTGCATGTTGACGTAAACATTGTTGATGGAGTTGAATTAAATATTGAGGCTTTTAAAAAATGGAAACCTGAATATGCAAATGCTGAATTTATTTTAGAAGATGGAAAATACATATGCGGGACTGAAGTTGAAAAAATGAGTAAAAGATATTTCAACACAGTTAATCCAAATGATCTGTGTGAAAGATACGGCGCCGACACTTTCCGCATGTATGAAATGTTTCTCGGTCCGGTGGAGCAAAGCAAACCCTGGGATACAAAAGGTATTGAAGGTGTTTATCGGTTCTTAAAAAAATTATGGCGTTTGTTTTATGATGAAAACGCTCCCCTCTCCGCGCGGAGAGGGGCTGGGGGTGAGGCTCAAATCTGGAATGAAGAAAAACCCACTGACGCTGAATTAAAAGTTCTTCATAAAACAATTAAAAAAATTGAAGAAGATACGGAGCGTTTTTCTTTTAACACTGCTGTGAGCGCGGCGATGATCGCGGTAAATGAACTCAGCGACTTGAAATGCAATAAAAAAGAAATTCTTGAGCCGTTATTAATTTTACTTACGCCGTATGCGCCGCATATTTGTGAAGAATTATGGCATTTAATTGGCAATGCAGAAACAATTCTTGATGCGCCATATCCGAAGGTGGATGAAAAGTATTTGAAAGAATCAACTAAAAATTATCCCATCGCTTTTAATGGCAAAACAAGAGCGGAGCTGAATATTTCTCTTGATGCAACTCAGCAACAGGTTGAAGAAATTATTCTTTCCAACGAATCATTAAAAAAATGGTTTGAAGGAAAGCAGCCGAAGAAAATTATTTACGTAAAGAATAAGATGATTAATGTGGTTGTTTGAGGAATATCTCGCAAAGACGCAACGGCGCAAAGAATAATTTTTGAAAATAGTAGTGCGGTTTTTAAAGACTTGCCGTCAGTAAGCCACAGTTTAATAGTAGTACAACCGATGAACGGATTGCGACGCAAGAATGTTCAACCGGAGTTACTGAGGCCGGTATCAAAAATTAATAATTGATAATTTACAATTGATAATTCAGTAAGCAAATTCTAAAGCTCAGAAATCATACATCTTACATCGTATATCGTACATTTCTTGGATGAATGGTTGGTTCAATAAAATTTTCATTTGTACATTCATCGTCTAAACCAACTCGCGATGAGAAGTATTTTTACTGCTGCATTTTTTCTTTTTTCCATTTCATTATCAGCACAAAACAACGAAGCGTATTTTCTTTCCAATCCTTGTCTTACGCCCGATGGACAAACTGTAATTTTTAGTTTCGAAGGTGATCTGTGGAAGGCAGATGTAAAAACCGGGCAGGCTGCGCGCATCACGGCGATGCAGGGATATGAAACGAGCCCGCGTGTTTCGCCGGATGGAAAATGGATCGCATTTTCCGGCAGGCAATATGGTAACGCCGATGTGTATGTGATGCCGGTCGGCGGCGGCGACATTAAGGAAATTACTTTTCACAGCAGCGGCGACGAAGTGAACTCGTGGAGCTGGGATTCGAAATATATTTATTTTACTT
>DATHPY010000253.1:0-4819 GCA_035483315.1 Puia sp.
TTTTTTACCAACGTTTGATGCGATTCCGCCAAACCGAGTTCCCACGGTAATCCTGCGTGTTTGATAGAACTCACGGGTGACGCACCTGTTCCGCCATCGTGACCGGAAATTAATATCACATCAGATTTTGCCTTTGCAACACCTGCTGCAATTGTTCCCACACCAGCTTTCGAAACTAATTTTACACTGATGCGCGCGGCACGATTTGCATTTTTCAGATCGAAAATTAATTGCGCCAGATCTTCGATGGAATAAATATCATGATGCGGTGGCGGAGAAATTAATCCAACACCTGGCGTTGCGTGACGAACTTTACCGATCCAATCATCTACTTTATGTCCGGGCAATTGCCCGCCTTCACCGGGTTTCGCGCCCTGCGCCATTTTTATCTGTAACTCATTTGCCATCGTTAAATAATAACTCGTAACTCCAAATCGTGCGGAAGCAACTTGCTTAATGGACGAATTCATCGAATCTCCATTTGCTAATTTTTCATAACGCATTTCATCTTCACCACCTTCGCCAGTATTACTTTTTCCGCCAAGACGATTCATCGCAATAGCAAGCGTAGAGTGCGCTTCGTGAGAAATAGAACCAAAGCTCATCGCGCCTGTTGCGAATCGTTTGTAAATTTTTTCCGCAGATTCAACTTCATCAATAGGAATAGAACTTCTATTTTGTTTGAATGTGAAAAGACTTCTCAACGTTGCCGCTTTTTCACTTTGATCATTAATAAGTTTAGAATATTTTTTGAAAATATTATAATCATTCATTCTTGTTGAATACTGCAACAAATGAATAGTTTGCGGATTGAACAAATGAAATTCTCCTTTACGTTTCCATTGATAAATTCCGCCAACAGGTAACCTGTCAACAGGAACATCTTTTCTGCTGAACGCATAATTATGTTTTGCTAAACTTTCTTTTGCAATTTCATCCAAACCCATTCCTTCAATGCGCGAAGTTGCGCCAGTGAAATATTTATCAACAACCGTTTTGTTCAAACCAATTATTTCAAAAATTTGCGCGCCCTGGTAAGATTGCAAAGTGGAAATTCCCATCTTGGAAAAAACTTTCAGCAATCCATCATTAACCGCCTTGATATAATTCTTTTTTAATTCTTCGGCATCCAATTCTGTTTCCAATTTTCCGGTCAACTTCATATCGCGGATAGTGGATAAAGAAAGATATGGATTGATCGCGGTTGCGCCAAACGCGATCAAACACGCAAAATGATGCACTTCCCAAACATCCCCGGCTTCGATAATTATCCCGACTTGCCCGCGATATCCTTTGCGGATAAGATGATGATGAACCGCAGCAGTTGCAAGCAATGAAGGAATGGGAGCGTGGTCGCTGTCAATTGCACGATCGGTTAATATCAACACTTCAAAACCATCTTCAACCGCATCAACCGCATAACGGCAAAGCCTGTCTAAACCTTTTTGCAAAGAACCTTTTTCACCATCTGCGCGAAAATATGTTTGCAAAGTTTTTGCTTGGAAAATTCCCGTATCAATACTTCTTATTTTTTCCAGTTCATGGTTGCCAAGCACAGGATGTTTCAACGCAATGCTGTGACACGCGAGAGAATCTTCAACCAAAAGATTTCCATTATTACCCGCAAAAGTTGACAATGACATCACCAATCTTTCACGAATAGGATCAATCGGCGGATTAGTGACTTGCGCAAATAATTGTTTGAAATAACTGCTCAGATGTTGAGGCTGATCGCTGAGAATAGCAAGTGGAACATCACTTCCCATCGAGCCTACTGGTTCTTTTCCATCCAATGCCATCGGCGCAATAATTGTTTCAAGATCTTCGGTTGAATAACCAAATGCTTTTTGATATTTGAATATCTGGTCGTGCTCAAGATGAGTAAACATCACGCGTGGCTCAGGCAATTCTTCCAAACGGATCTTATATTTATTCAACCACTCTGCATAAGGCTTTTGCGAGCAGATATTATTCTTCAATTCATCATCGCTGATAATTCTTCCCTGCTCCAGGTCAACAATAAACATTTTACCCGGTTGCAGTCTTCCTTTTTCTTTTATCATTTTCGGATCAACAGGAAGCACGCCGGTTTCCGAAGCCATAATGACGCGGTCATCTTCGGTTACACAATACCGTGAGGGGCGTAATCCATTTCTATCAAGCGTTGCTCCGATTATTTTTCCATCAGTAAATGAAATAGAAGCAGGTCCATCCCACGGTTCCATAAAGGCCGCATGAAATTCATAAAACGCTTTTTTTACCGGATCCATTTGTTCGTTGCCATCCCAGGCTTCAGGAATCAGCATCATCATTACGTGCGGCAAACTTCTTCCGCACATCGTTAATAATTCAATCATATTATCCAAACAGGCGCTATCGCTTTGTCCTTCAAAAATAATTGGCAGCAACATATCCATTTCTTCATCACTGAAATATGGAGAGGTAAAACCTTTTTCGCTTGTTCTTAACCAATTCAAATTTCCCTGCAGTGTATTTATTTCTCCGTTGTGCGCGATATAACGAAATGGTTGCGCAAGTTTCCACGATGGAAAAGTATTTGTAGCAAAACGGGAGTGGATCAATCCAAATGCAGACACGACACGTTTATTCCTGAGGTCAGGAAAGTAATTACGTACTTGCATGCTCGTCAGTTGACCTTTATATACTACTGTTTTATAAGAAAGCGATGCGACATAAAAACCAATGACATCTTTTTTAACCGTGCTATTTATAAGATGTGTGGAATAATTTCTCAGCACAAATAGTTTACGTTCAAAATCATCCGGATTATTTATATGATCAGGACATGTAACAAACACCTGCTCAATTTCCGGCTCAACGGATAATGCAGTCGGACCAATTCCATCAGGATTAACCGGCACTTTACGATAACCTAAAATTTCCAAACCTAATTTTTCGGCGGAACGGTTAAATATTTCGCGGCTTTCTTCTTTTAATTTAATGTCTTTCGGAAAAAAAATAACCCCAACTCCATACTTGCCATAAGAAGGCAAATGAATTCCGAGTTTCACGCATTCATCAAAGAAAAATTCATGCGGGGTCTGGATCATAATGCCGGCGCCATCACCGGTATTGACTTCGCAACCGCAGGCGCCGCGATGCTCCATGTTTTCCAAAATCGTCAATGCGTCGGAAACGATCTGGTGCGATTTATTGCTTTTTATATTGGCAACAAAACCGATACCGCAGGAATCCCGCTCGAATTCAGGAGAGTATAAACCTTTTTCACTCATGTTCACGTCAATTATTGAAGATTATCTAATAAAAATGGAAATCGTTTACGATTTTTTCAATATAGCAGCACCGATTCAACTGAAATTACGAAATAAATATGAAATATTCATGGATTTGGCAATCCTTATTTTCCACAAAAAAGGTGAACTTATTAAGCTATTAAAGTTTGATTTTTTGGATACCGGCATCAGTAATTCTATGGGGCATTGTTGCGTTCATCGCACAATTATATTTTGTCCGTCATAAAAACCAACTCCATTATTCTGCGATAGAAATACAAGTTTTGTCTTGTCAACAATACAGATTTTGAAAACATGCATTGGAGAACCAACAGCGTCAGGTTGTCCATATTTCCAAGTCAGATTTCGGCTTACGACTTTTTCCCAATTCACAGTTCTAGAAAGATCTTTTGTTTTTTCTCCAAAAAAAATTCCGTTTTGAGAATAAAAATAAATTGAATTGCTATAAGGGTTAAAAGTAGCAGGTCCAACATATTCGCCATCTATCATGCTATCTCTTTTTTCTGGATTCAACCAATGCGATTCGCTACTAAATAATGTTGATGCTTTTAGGTTGTCAATCTTAACAATGATTCCGCTTGTCATCATATGTTGTAGTCCCGCTGAAATGTAAAGCGAAGATGAATCTTCAAAAAATGATTTGATTGGGAAAAGTGTAATTTCAAAACTATCGAGTGAAAGGTCTAAAAATTTTCTAGTGCTCGTTTGAAAGACAAATAGGTTTCCGCCCCATTCGCCATATCCAAAGCCAACCCAAATAATATCATTTTTGTCGATGTAATTACAATAAGGCTTGCCCCACTTGTCTTTATAATGAATTTGATGATTTAATGATTTGCCATTGAAATAAAATTTCTTTGTCACCAAATCCTGTATCCCTTTTTCTGTTATTAAAAAACATGAACCTTTGCTATTTACTAAAATTTCAAATGGCTCTAAGTCATACTGTTCAATTACTTCCCAAGCATTTTATTTTGGTCATACTTTTTTATCTGCTTATGCTTGTTAGTAGTTGCAAGATTACCTGTCTTGTCCTTTGTAATTAAAATAATGCCTGTGTCAGCAAATACATTCTTGTCGATTTGCTTTCCACTTTGTGTATCAAAAGACTTGATATTTCCATCTGATGTCAGTGCCCAAACAATATTGTTTGAAACAAGAATCTCTTTGTATTGAGTTTGTGTTTTTCCTGCAAAGAAAAAACAGAAGAAACAAAATCAACAAAAGAGCATTCTTCAAAATCTTTATCATGTCTACGGTATGTTTGGAGTGTCGCCACAGAATAACCACCAACTCTTAAATTTATGACATTAAAACCTGCCTTTCAAAAAACATCAAATTTGATGATCAGTAATTTATTATTCACTGTTTCAATTGTTATTACGTCAATACATTTTTTGAAAAATGAGATTCTCTTCACAGACCACCTGTCAGGTTTCGAAAACCTGACAGGTCTTAATGATGCTACACTACATAACCAAACATGTTATCATCCTTTTTTAATTCTGTAAAATTGAAATTGTATTTTTTTAGATTTTGCATCA
>DATHPY010000254.1:0-4744 GCA_035483315.1 Puia sp.
TAACTGCGCCCCAACTTTGCGGTCTTATAAAACCCGCGGTTGTTCCGTAAATTGTTTCTCCGTTTATTTTTAACCAGTCGCCCATTGCTTTTAATCTTTCTGTAAACTCCGGTTGTATCTCACCGTTAGGCATTGGTCCGATGTTTAATAATAAATTTGCTCCAAGCCCAGCATCTTTTACTAACAACTGAACCAATTCTTTTACAGATTTATAATTATCGTCGATGATATTAAATCCCCATGAACCATTCATCGTTTCACAGGTTTCCAAAGGCATTTTATTTGATACCTGCTGAAAACTTAATCCTGATTTATTTTCTCCGGGCAGATCTCTTTCAAACATTTGAAAATCCTCGCCAGGAAATGGAGTTAGGTGATGATTATTGCCAATCAGACATTGCGGTTGTAATTTATGAATAAGCGTGTAAATTTCATCCAGCTTCCAGTTAATGCGCGAGCTGCGATCGGTTGCCCCTTCCGGCGCAGTTTGGTCCCAATAACCATCAAACCAAACTCCGGCAATTTCTCCATAATTTGTCAGCAATTCCGTTAACTGATATTTCATGAATTGCAAATAATGTGCATAATCACCATGACCTTTTCTGCCAGCACGCTGACCTGTTCGCCCTGTTTCATGCGGATAATCTTCACGAACCCAATCTAACAGTGAATAGTAGACGAAAAATTTGATGCCTTGTTTGTGACATTCTTCCGCAATTAATTTTACGACATCTTTTCCCCAATGCGTATTCGTTATTTTCCAATCGGATTGTTTTGTATCCCAATCGCTGAAACCATCATGATGTCTTGTTATTAACGTCATATATTGCATTCCTGCGTTCTTTGCCGTGCTCACCCATTTTTGCGCGTCGAAATCAACAGGGTTAAAAAATTTGAGCAATCTTTTATAATCATCAACTTTTATGTTGCGGTCATTCATCACCCATTCGCCGGCGCCGGGAACACTGAATGCGCCCCAATGAATGAACATACCAAAACGGGCGCTGTCAAACCACTTTCGTGCGTGCAAATTTTCCGGCGATGGGGTATAATTTGTTTGTGAAAAAACAAAAAAGGTATTTGCGATTATAAAAGCAGCAAGCATTGTTTTTCTCATAATTATATTTTGAAAGAAGAATAAATTTAAAAGAATATTTTCATTAATAACCTGATTTTTATTTTGCCACAGAAGCACAGAAAAATCATCATCCCCGAAATTGTTATCTTTGATTCATGGGGCAATATTCTTTAGCAGATGCGATGAAACAGTTTTTAAATCAGAGTAAATTGAAAGGCTCTATACAAGCTTTGCAAATCGAAGAGGTGTGGGAAAAAATTATGGGAAAAACAATTGCGAAATACACAGACAAAATACAAATTACCGGAACCACACTTTTTATACATACTTCAGTTGCTTCTTTAAAACAGGAGTTACTATATCAAAAAGAAAAGATCGTTCAACGCATTAATGAAGCGTTGGGAGAAAAAGTGGTGAAAGAAGTGGTGATTAAATGAATTGATAATTGATAATTAGAACCGTTTTAATTTATTGGTTTGTACTTCTTATTTCTAACTTCTTACTTCACTGACTCGACAGCGAATTAATTTCTTCCAAAGAATTTTCAAAATCAGCAGGAGCCCATTTATTTAAAATTATCGCCTGCTTTAATAAATACATTGTTGGGTTTACACGGGCGGCGGTTTTAATAGCAGTCGCATCGCATTTGAAAAATGTTATTTTGCCTTGCAGGCTATTTTTTATAAGATAATCTTTTGCCCCAACGTCATCTGCAGAGATTAAATACACCGGAATATTTTTTGTTGCCCCCATAGCAAGGATCACGCTGAATTCTTTATTCCAGGTAGGATCAGTTTCCGGAATTTCTCTTGCAAAAAGAAAAATTTTAAATCCTTTCATTTCCAAAATTGAAATGGTTGTGTCAGTTCCGGATTCTGTAAATAAATTAAAGTCTTTTATGTCTGCTTCGGCATTTCCTTTTCTTATTAATTTATCATAGCGTTTAATAAATTTGTAAGAATCATTAAAGTCCGCAGGAAATTTATCTGCCGCAAATTCAATTTGCTTACCATCTTTTTCATAAACAAAAGAAATCACTGTACTATCAGGAATCGCGCCTGGCGGCGGTTTCATCTTCTCTACAATATTATTTCCAACTTTATATGGAAGGCAATCAATCACCGGCAACTGATGCAAAACAAACCACTGAATGGAAAAAGAGAAAACAGTGATCAATAACAAAACGGCGATATTAATTAATGAAGAAAAAATCGGTTTTATTTTATTTTGATAGATGAATAGAAAAAGAATCAAAATTAATAACACCATATCTTTTGCAAATGACTCGCCGGAAGTGAGCGGAATACAGTTACCAAAACATCCACACTCATGAATTTTGCCCGATAAAAAAGCATAGCCGGTAAGAAAACTAAAAAAGATGATCAGCAACAATAATAACCAGCTAAAAAGTTTCATCCGCCAGCCAAGCAAAATGGCAACACCGGCAATAATTTCGAAAGCTATCATCACGACCGAAAAAAACAACGTGTAATTATCGAGCAAATGAAAATGCCAAACGTCGAAAAATTCTTCCATCTTGTAGCTCAATCCAAGTGGGTCATTTGCCTTTATTAATCCTGAAAAAATAAAAAGCACTCCAACTATAATCCGGCTGATGTTCACTAAGAGTTTCATAAAAATATTTTTGTTTGTGGTTTATCTATGTTTGTTGTTTGAAGTCTATAGTTTGTGGTTCTTTCATTCGTAATTTCTTTACAAATTATTACCGGCTAAATTTTACTAAAGAAATTTAGAGGATCAGAACTACAAACCACAAACTTAAAACTATAAACTAACCTGCTTGTTTTCCTTCTTCAATTAATATTAACGCAAACAACGAATAATTAATAATGTCAATAAAATTCGCATCAATTCCTTCACTAATAAGCGTTTTACCATCATTTGCCAGAATCTGTTTTACACGAAGTAGTTTCATCAGGATCAGATCAACAAAACTTTCCTGGCTCATATCTCTCCATGCTTCTCCATAATCATGATTTTTATCGAGCATCGTTTTTCTCGCTTCGGAAATTTTATCATCAAATAATTCTTCCACTTCACTCACCGGCAAATCTTCCACCGATTCATTATTCAATTGCAATTGTATCAAACCAATTACTCCGTAGTTGACCATTCCCTTAAATTCATCTGCAATATTATCACCAACACGTTGAACATTTTTTTGTTGAATGGTGCGTATGCGTTGCGCTTTAATAAATACCTGGTCAACAATGGAAATATTCCGCAACACGCGCCACGATGTTCCATAATCTTTTGTTTTGCTGATAAAAATTTCTTTGCAGGACCGAACTGCATTATCGTATTGTGAGTTAGTTGTGCTCATTATCAAAATTTCTTCTACTTTCAATTTTTATTTTCAATTTTATTTCTCACAGATTTCACAGATTTTCATCTGAATATTCTATGAGAACAAATATAAAGATAACGCGCAATGTTCAGTTTGAATTGTAATGGAAAATTGCTGACAATAAATAACCCGATCGTGATGGGCATTATTAATGTCACGCCTGATTCATTTTATGCAGGTAGTCGTTTTATTGGTGAGAAGGAAATATTACGGCAGATTGAAAAAATGATCAAAGAAGAAGTGGATATTGTTGATATCGGCGGACAAAGTACAAGACCGCGAGCGCAACAGTTAAGCATAGACGAAGAATTAAAAAGAATAATCAGCGTGATTAATTCTTTACATAAAAATTTTCCTGAGCTGATAATTTCTATTGATACTTTTTATTCGCAAGTCGCAAAAGAATCAGTTGCTGCAGGCGCAAGTATTATTAATGATATCAGCGGTGGAAATTTTGACGGTGAAATGCTTTCAACTGTTGCGAAATTAAAAGTTCCTTATGTATGTATGCATATAAAAGGAACCCCGCAAACCATGCAGGAGAAACCAGAATACGAAAATGTTACAAAAGAAATTCTTGATTTTTTTATTGAAAGAATTGATGCTTGCAAAAAAGCGGGTATTGATGATATAATTATTGATCCAGGATTTGGATTTGGCAAGAACAGCCGCCACAATTTTGAATTGCTGAAAAATCTTTCTGTTTTTAAAATGCTCGAAAAGCCAATATTGACGGGCATTTCGCGTAAATCAACTATTTACAAAACACTCGGAATAACAGTTGATGAAGCTTTAAACGGAAACACAGTTTTACACACCATAGCATTAATGAACGGCGCAAATATTCTCCGCGCGCATGATGTGAAAGAAGCGAAAGAGTGCATAAAATTATTTACAGAATATTCGAAAAGTTGATCGTGAAAAAACGATGATCGTTGCCCGATGATCGAAATCAGAAAGCATTTTGCATCTAAAATCGGTCATAGGACAACTATCATCGCTTAAATATTTTTAAAATCCTCAACAATTCAACTTACTTATGAGGCGCCTGAAGCTGACCTCTGTTCATTTGCATTCTTGGATTAAACATATTTCGTGGCATAGGCGGAGGTGCATTTCTCACGCTATCAATTTCAATATCAAAAATCAAATTTTCAAATGGTTTAATAACCGGAGGATTTCCGTGCTCACCATAACCATTTACACCAGGTATAAACATTTTGCCTTTATCACCTTCATGAAACTCTGCAACAACATCCATCATTCCAGGCACTGCACCACCGCGACCAATAACCACA
>DATHPY010000255.1:0-3299 GCA_035483315.1 Puia sp.
CTTCGGACTGTGCGTTCAACATTGCGCCTGGCGTGTAATCCATCGGACCAGCAGCCATGCGAATAAATGGCAGCATAACATTATGCGGAGGCGCAATTCTTTTTTTAGTGTCCCATTTGCTGTTCTCATTTCCAAAAACTCCTTCTCTTGTCAATGCATTCGGATATTTTCTTTGCAAGCCTGTTGGCTTAAACGCTCCGTGAAAATCAACAAGCATGTGATGTTTAGCTGCAGCTTTTGCAACGCGCTCATAATAGTTTACCATTTCCTGGTCATCGCGCTGCATAAAATCAACTTTAATTCCTTTTACATTCCACGTTGCAAATTTTTTCAATGCTGTGTCTAATTGTTTATCCAAACTCAACCACGAAACCCATAATATCAGATCAACTTTTTTTTCTTTTGCGTATGCCGAAAGTTCATCCATATTCACTTCCGGATTAACGGACAATAAATCTTCGTCCTTTGACCAACCTTCATCTAATATTATATATTCAAGATTATATTTTGCAGCAAAGTCAATAAAATATTTATAAGTGGCCGTATTAATTCCTGCTTTAAAATCTACTCCGTAAGAATTCAACGCGTTCCACCAATCCCATGAAACTTTGCCGGGCTTCACCCAACTGAAATCTTCATTCGTTCCGCTAGCTAACAAATAAGACAATTGATTATTAATAAGCTCACCATCATTTTCTGAAATACCAATAATGCGCCAGGGAAATGTTCGCCTTCCAATTGTTTTGGCAACAAAATTTTCGCGTTTTGTAACAACACGATCTAATTTAGATGTTTCTTTCTCTTCTGCCGGAAAATTTGGATAAATGCCAACCAGGTCAGAACTATTTGAACCTTTCAGCCATAATCCTGCATAATCATACAGATCAGATTCTGTGATAAGAAGTTTGATATTATTTGCCGCATTGATCAGCGCCGGCAGACTTGCAATTTTATTATTGGAAATATCTTTAGCCGCGTAATGAATATATAAACGCTCGTTATGCGAATAAAAACTTTCTTCTTCCGGATAATAAACAGTATCTAACGGTGATGCGAGTGTGTAGTTTACAATTTCAGAATCAATAATGATATTTTCTTTAAAATTAGTTTCCCAGCGATAAGCTACTCCATTGTCATATGCACGAAAACTCAACGCCAATCCTGGTTTGAGCGTCAGTTTGATCTCATTATAATTTTCAACGATCGCCTTTCTTTTTTCGTGAACGACAGGATAAACCATATCATTAACTGTATGCAATTCTTTTTTGTTCACTTTTGCATTAAACAGCAAATTGGCTTTATCGTGAACGTTCAACCCAATCTCCGAAAAATTAGTTAATGCTGTTCCATTATGCGAAACAGAATACAAACATTTATCGGCAAAAGAAATATTCACTATTGTTTTTGAATCCGGCGACGATAATTGATATTGTTGAGCGCAAACAATTTGCGTAGTCGAAAACGCAATAAGCAAAAAATAAAAGTTTCTCATGACAAACAGTTTATAGATTTAGTGGAGAAATAAATGTAGAGAATAACCAAACATTAAGAGCATATTTTTTCTGCATATTTACATTAATTGTAGGTTTGTTGTACAAAATATTTTAGTATGAAGAAATTTTTTGTAACGATCGTGTTGTCTGTATTCACGTTGCATGTTTTTGCCGATGAAGGAATGTGGCTTCCTTTTTTACTCGGCGAACAGGTGTATAATAATATGGTGCAAAAAGGATTGAAGCTCACCAAAGAACAATTGTACAGCATCAACAAGGCTTCCATCAAAGATGCTGTTATTATTTTTGGCGGCGGCTGCACCGGGGAAATTGTGAGTAATGAAGGATTGATATTCACCAATCACCATTGTGGTTACAGCGCAATTACTACCGCAAGTACTGTTGATCATAATTACCTGCACGATGGGTTTTATGCAAAAAACAAAACGGAAGAAATTCCCGTGCAGGGATTGTACGCCGATTTTTTATTAAAGATCGAAGATGTTACCAAAGAAATTGAAGATTCGGCAAAAGGATTATCAGGCGATGAACGCGCTACAAAAGTGCAATTGGTAACTTCGGTTATTAATGCCCGTTATAGTGATGAAGCAAAACATATTTTAGGTAAAGTGAGTTCTTTATTTAAAGGAAATCAATTTTTGGTTTTTGTTTATGAGCGATATAATGATATAAGATTAGTCGGCGCGCCACCGGAAAGTGTGGGAAAATTTGGCGGAGATACGGATAACTGGGAATGGCCGCGTCACTCGGGAGATTTTTCTGTTTTTCGGGTGTACATGAGCAAAGATGGAAAGCCTTCTGATTATTCTCCGGAAGATATTCCGTTGAAGCCAAAGTATTTTCTTCCTGTTTCTATAAAAGGAATTAAAGAAAATGATTTTGCAATGGTCTACGGTTATCCCGGAAGCACAAACAGGTACGAAACTTCTTACGGAGTAAAACAAAAAATTGATATTGATAATCCGACATTGGCCAAGCTGAGGGAAGTTCGGTTGAAATACATGCTTGAAGAAATGAAAAAAGATCCTTCTGTAAAATTGCAACTTGCTCCGAGTTACGCAGGTATCGCTAACTATTGGAAATTTTATGACGGAGAAACCAAACAACTTGTCAAGTATCATATTTACGATCAGAAAAAAGCAGCTGAACAAAAATTTCAGCAATGGGCGCAGGATAAACCTGAGTTTAAAAATATTTTGAGTGATTGGCAAAAAGCTTATGATGCGTGGCGCGCTTATTCCATGCATCGTGTTTATATTAATGAAGGAATTTTAGGTTCGCCGTTAATTGCATTTGCTTCTACGTTACAACAAGTGGAGAACGCATTAGTAAAACAAAATGGTGGCGACATAAAAAAAGCAATGGCTGCAGCCAGTGATGCGCGGAAAAATTTTTTGAAAGCAGAAAATAAAACTTCAGACGAAAATATTCTTGCTGCAATTACTATGATGTATTATAAAGATGTTGACAGAAACCAACGCCCGATCAGTTTTTTTGAAAGTGTAAAAGGGAGTTATGGTGATCTTAACAACGAAGACACGTACAAAAAATATGCAGTAGATGTTTTTGCAGGAACAATGATTTTTGATGATGATAAATGGAATGCTTTTGTATCAAATCCTGATGCAACTGTTTTACAAAATGATCCGGCTTATGCACACGCAAACGCGTTTTTAAAAAACTGGCAGGGAAAATACCTTTATTTCTTTCAACAGTTCACGGCAAAAAATAATGAGCTGGGAAGATTGTATCTTAAAGGCATCATGCAAATGGATCCAAAAAAGA
>DATHPY010000256.1:0-5406 GCA_035483315.1 Puia sp.
CAAACTAATTTGGAATAAAAAATACCTTCCTGCAGATCGCAGATAATAATTTCCTGCATGTCGATGTCAAACGCGCCCATAAAATTTTTCATCAGGTCGTGCGTAAGCGGTCTGCTCGGATGCATTTTTTCCAACGCCACGGCAATTGCCTGCGCCTCGAAACCACCGATAACTATCGGCAGGCGGCGTAAACCATTCACTTCGCCCAAAACCACGGCATACGAATGCGTTTGCGTAATGCTGTGCGAAAGGGCAACTATTTCCAATTCTATTTTCTTCATAACTGATGCACGAAACTAAGGAATTTTGAATTACGATTTACGAAATTGGAGTTACGATTTCTTCGATTATATTTTGCCGCCTTAATCCCTAATTTTTAATTATTAATTTTTAATTTTTTATGTTTCCGGCCTCAGTAACTCCGGTTAAGCATCGTTGCGTCGCACTCTTGTACGGCAACGTTATATTGAGCGGTAGTTTATAAAATGTAACAGACTTTAATTTTTTGGCTTCTTTGTTCCGTAGGAACATTTCGTAGGTAGAAATAAAATACAAAATTTGCAAACGTTCCATCGGAACGTGTCGTGCAATCAAAAGCACCAGGCGTTCCTACGGAACGCAACCGCATTCTAAAATTTTTACCCACGAGGTGTTCCGATGGAATACGATGGTTTGCCATTTAATTTCGGTTGGTGAAGACACCAACCGATAGAGAAAGTTCCTGTCAAAAGTTGTTGGTCGGCGACCAACAATGGCGGAGATTCTCTGCGGCTCTCATAATTTTCTCTGTGTATCTCTGTGGCAAAAAAATAATTGATATTTAGTTGGAGATTTAGAAATTGAACCTGAAGCTAAATATTTATTCTGCCGACGAACGGATCTCGCCTGAGGCGAGACGATGATGAAGAGCGAACTAATGCTAGTATCCGAAAAAGAATTAAGGCACAAGAATCAAGGAACAAGTCTCGAAATTCGGAGAGCCTTTTTGTGCCTTGATTCTTGTTCCTTGTGCCTTTTGCTTAGGCTACTCCTTTCAACTTTTTCACCGCCTCAATAAGTTTGGGAACAACTTCAAATGCGTCGCCGACAATTCCATAATCGGCGGCTTTGAAAAACGGCGCTTCGGGATCTTTGTTGATGACGACGATAACCTTGCTGCGATTAACTCCCGCGAGATGCTGAATAGCGCCGGAAATACCAATGGCAATATATAAATTTGGCGCAATGGCGATGCCGGTTTGCCCGACGTGTTCGCTGTGCGGACGCCAATGTGCATCAGCAACCGGGCGACTGCAAGCCGTTGCAGCATGAAGTAATTTTGCGAGCTCTTCTATCATTCCCCAATTCTCCGGACCTTTTAATCCTCGACCACCACTCACAACAATTTCGGCTTCCGTTAACGGAACTTCGCCGGAAGTTTTGGTTACACCACTCACTTTTATTTTAGAATTTTCGACCGCAATATTTAATTGTACAACTTCCGTAGTTCCGCTGCCTTCAACAATTTTATAAGAATTGGGATTGAGCGAAATAATTTTTATTTCTGTGTTCAATGAAATATTTGCAAATGCCTTCCCTGAGAAAACAGTTTTCTTAACTACAAAACCATTGGACGTTTCCGGCAATGCAATTGCCCCGGAAACCAAACCAGCTTTTAGATTTGCGGATAATCTCGGTGCAATTGCTTTGCCACTTAAATTATTGGAGAACACAATTATTTTTGCGCCGGTTGTATTTACTGCTTCAGTTAAAACTTTTGCATCTAACTGCGAATCCAAATGATTAAACGTTTCATTATTGACCTGGTAAATTTTTTTCGCTCCATATTTTCCGAGGTCGGCGAGATTGCTGGTAACTGTTCCTAATAAAATTCCTTCAGCAGAAGTATTAAGCTGTTCGGCAACTTTTGCGCCGTAACTCAAAGCTTCCAAAGAAGATTTTTTTATTTGTCCGTCTGCGTGGTCTATAAAAACTAAAACTGACATAATAATTGATAATTGGTAATTGATAATGGATGATTAAGAAATTTACAATTGCGCAATATCACAATTGAGCAATTGAGTTATTTTCACATTGCTAAATTAGTTTCGCTTCTTCGTGCAACAACCTAACCAATTCTTCCGGGTTATCGGCTGAAACCAGCTTCACTCCTGCTTTTGCTGGCGGTAACTCAAACGAAACAATACTCGTTAATGGTTCGATCGCAACAGGTTCAACAACTTTTAATGGTTTAGTTCTTGCGCTCATAATTCCTTTCATATTCGGAATGCGTTGTTCGGCAACACCTTTTTGACAACTCACAACAATGGGCAAATTCACTTCGTCGGTTTCTTCGCCACCTTCGATTTGTCGGGTGACCATTGCCGTTATATTGTTCAGTTCAAATTTTGTTGCAAGAGAAATAAATGGAAGATCCAATAACGCAGCAAGCATCCCGCCAACAGATGAACCGTTGTAATCAATGGTTTCTTTGCCGGTAAAGATGAGATCGTGGCTACCTTGTTTTGCTACTTCTGCAATTTGCGCAGCGATGTAAAAACTATCGTGACTATCCGCATTCACACGAATGGCTTCGTCGCCACCCAGCGCGAGCGCTTTGCGAATAATGGGATCAGCATCCGCAGTTCCAACAGTCACCAAATGCAAAACTGTTGATGGATCTTTTTCTTTTAATTCGATCGCGCGTACCAATGCATACCATTCATCGTAAGGATTAATTATCCATTGCACGCCGTCGGCTGCGAATTTCGTATTGTTATCTCTGAAAGCTATTTTTGCGGTTGTGTCCGGCGTTTTACTGATACAAATTAAGATCTTCATTACACAAATTTTAATGTCCGATAATAATTAATAAAGATAACGCAAAGAAAAACTAAAAAAAATTATCGTAAAATGTTTGACCGGATCGAAAAAATAAAAGAATTATTAATTAAAACTCCCGATGATAATTTTTTGAAACACGCCCTTGCGCTGGAATATATTAAAATCGAGAACGACAAAGAAGCGAGGAAATTATTTGAAAAAATATTAACGCAGGATGAGAATTATCTTGGCTCCTATTACCACTTCGCCAAATTACTTGAACGAAATAATGAAACAGCATTGGCCATCAGTTATTATGAAAAAGGAATGGAGATAGCAAAAAAAGCCAATGAGATCCGTGCTTATAATGAATTAAAAATGGCGCATGAAGATTTGGTATATTAAAACAAATTTCACACAAACAACGCAAATGCGCTTCCGCTTTTGTATTAATATTGTGTGATAATGAAGACACTGCCCGAAAAATTTACTGAATTCATTGCAGAACAAGATCTTTTTCAACCAAAAGATAAGTTACTGCTTGCTGTAAGCGGCGGTGTTGATTCCGTTGTGTTGTGTGAACTATGTTATCAATCAGGTTTTGATTTTATTATCGCTCATTGCAATTTTCAATTACGTGGTGAAGAAAATGAGCGCGATGAAAATTTTGTAAGAGGTCTTGCCCAAAAATATGACAAAGAAATTTTAGTAAAAAAATTTGACACAAAAGATTATGCTGATGAACACAAGGTTTCCATACAGGTTGCGGCGAGGGAATTGCGTTACAATTGGTTTAAGGAGATAGTTGATAGTTGGCAGTTGACCGATGACCGCCATCCAACTATCAACTATCAACCATTAGCTATCAACTACATATTAATTGCTCACCACCTCAACGACAACATCGAAACTTTATTGATGAATTTTTTTAAAGGCACAGGCATAACAGGTTTGCATGGCATATTATCAAAACAGAGAAAAATTATTCGCCCATTATTATTTGCAAAAAAAGAAGAACTGAAAAAATTTGCTGAAGAAAATGATTTAAAGTGGGTTGAAGACAGTTCGAATGAATCGGATAAATATTCGCGGAATTATTTGCGTCATAATATTATTCCGGCGCTCACAGAGATCTATCCAAATCTTACCGACAATCTTGCAAACAACATTGACCGTTTTAAAGAGATCGAAATTTTATATCATCAATCTATCGGTCAGCATAAAAAAGATCTGTTGGAGAAAAAAGGAAACGAGATCCATATTCCTGTTTTGAAATTAAAAAAAACAGTTCCGCTTAGTACAATTGTTTATGAAATAATAAAAGACTATAATTTTTCTCCGCAGCAAGTTGATGAGGTCGTTAATTTATTAGATAGTGAATCGGGAAAATATATCCAGTCTTCCACACACCGCATTATTAAGAACCGCAAGTGGATCATTATTGCGCCGAATGACTCCTCGGAAGCGGAGAATATAATTATTGAAGGCGTTGGCCGATGGCCGTTGGTCGCGGGCGAGTTGCAAATTGAAAAGTTTCCCATTACAAATTTCAAACTACAAACCGAAAACAACATTGCTTCAGTTGATGCAGATAAAATATCATTCCCGTTATTACTTCGCAAATGGAAACAGGGAGACTATTTTTATCCGTTGGGAATGCGCAAAAAGAAAAAACTTGCGCGCTTCTTTATTGACAATAAATTATCCAAAACAGACAAAGAAAAAATTTGGGTGCTGGAATCGACTAAAAAAATTGCCTGGATCGTCGGAATGAGAATAGACGATCGCTTTAAAATTACTCCGCAAACGAAAAATATTTTAAATATTGAAATGCGGATGCATTAACTGATTTATAAAATCCCCATACAAATGCGGACGAAGAATAAGTGTAAAACCCACGCCAAATAAAGCTCCATAAAAATGTGCGTCATGATTGATATAATCACCGCCTTTTTTTGACATGTACATGGAGTAAATTAAAAATAATACTGCATAAATAATTGCCGGCACCGGAATTACAAAAACATAAATTATATGCCATGGTTCAAGCAAAATATAAGCAAACAACACAGCGCAAACAGCGCCAGAAGCGCCAAGACTGCGATAGTTATAATTATTTTTTTGCTTAAAATATGTCGGCAACACTGAAATTATTAAAGCGCCGATGTATAAAATAAAAAAATAGTAATGCTGTAATCCAAGTCGTCCCATATAAAACAGCTCAATTGCCTGACCGAAAAAAAATAAAGTGATCATATTAAAAGCGAGATGCATAAAATTTGCATGAACAAATCCGCAGGTAACAAAGCGATAATACTGGCGATGATTTGTAATTGCAGGCGGCCAAAAAATTAGCTCGTTTATAATTTTCGGATTGCTGAAACCTGCAATGGAAATTAAACAGGTAATGGCAATTATACTTATGGTGATTGGTGTAAAGGAGAGCATTGATTTTCTTTAAAGATAAAATTTAATTAAGAATGATGATACTTTTCATTTTTCAAAATTGTACACGCACGATAAATTTGTTCGGCCAATATTAACCGAACCAACTGATGCGGAAAAGTTAATTGTGACAACGACCATTTATAATCGGCGCGATCT
>DATHPY010000257.1:0-9742 GCA_035483315.1 Puia sp.
ATTAAATATTAAAGAGTGACCTACGCAAGCGCTTTGTATTATTAAATTGCCATTTACTGTAACAGAAAAATCAGCGTCTTCTGTACCTCCGGTCGGATATATCGTATTTCGCACAAATAAATTATTGATTTTTGTTCCAAATTTCCATTGTCTATTCGTGCCTAAATAAATACTGTCACCTCTAGACTGCAGATGCTGATAATAATGCGATTGATTGAACCCAGCAACGCTGCTGTTTATACAAATGAAAGAAAATTCGTTCCAATGATATTGTCCCCCCGGTGCTGGCGCGATGGAAGTTCTCCAATAATATACTGTACTGTCTCTGTATGAAGTTCCCGGATCAAATTCCAAAACACCGCCTACCTGCGTAACAAATTTTGTTACTAATAATGGAGAATTAAATGCTTCTGTTGTATCAATCTCCATCACATATTGTGATGATGGTGCAAATGGATTTGCAGTTGAAGCAAATAATTTTTGTGTTGAATTACTTATGATGGCATAATTGTACGGATAGATTGGAGTTGCTTCATCTTCATAAATAAAAATCGGAGTGGTGATTGAATTATTTTGATAAGTCACCTCCGGTATAACATTAGGAATGTTTACAGAGATGGTTATATAATTTTGTCCTTTGTCGTGGCTGGCAACAATCGGAACAAGTAATTGAAGAGAATCTGTATAATAAATTCCCGAAACTTTTTTTGTAAGAATTACTGATTTTGTATTATCCGGATAAGTGCGCGTTACAGTAATAATAACTGAATCAGATACCGCTTTTCCAAGATTATATATTGTTGCATTAACTGTAAAGTTGCTATTGGCAACAGATACAAAAGCGGGTGATATAGAAACCTGCGAAGCTTCTATATCATAATCAGGTAAACTTTCTTCATTAAGTTTTAAAGCGGGATCGCCGTGTAATGTCATTTCTTCCGCGTGAAGTCTTGCATAATAATCTGTAGGTGCAACATTGACAAGATACTGCACTGCATCAGCCTCAGTTTTACCTATGGATTGCCCGTAATCAGTTCTCGATATATCAGTGTAAAGCCCACTAAGATAAATGTTCAGATAATTTACAATTCCAAAACTTGTACTTGCGGCAAAAGCAACCGCTCCTTTTTCCGGAGCAAGCACCCAGGTTTCAGAAAGGGTTTTACTATTGCTGGATATTCTTCCCGGATCAAAAAGAAAAAAGTTACCGGCATTACAACCATTTACATACATCACAGGATATTTTCCCTGGTTATTATAATTAGATGGATCATCAAGATTATCCTGAAGTGTTGATTGAGATGAGTGACCAAAATAAGTTAGTATACTCAATCCCGTTGCAAATAAATTAACTATTTGCTGGTTTGAGAAATTACTAACCTGAACATTGCCATTACAAAAAGTAGTGACGGTACCTCCAAATAAAGTATCCGAAATAATTTGCTGATATGCGCCCATATAACTGCACAGCACGGCACCAAGATAGGGATCGCTTGCACCCGTTACGTGCATTACATTTTTCATCCAGGCTCTTCCCAAAATTGTATTCGGCGCTGTTTGCTGGGTTTGTTCGTATTCTTTTACTTTGGTAAGATAGGTTTCTATTTCATCACCATTTATAACAGACAATCTTCCTATTGGTGTAAGAGGCATTATCTGTATTACATCGGCAGAACTTAATTTATTGTCTGAAGCCGGATATCCAAAAGTTGGCACAACTTCTAATCGCTGCAGCATAGGATCACTTTCATTAGTCCGGCAATCATTATAACACACACCATGACCGATCAAAAAAGCAAATTGAGGTTTTTGCGAAAAAGTATTTCTCGCATAACTTAAAAAATTTTTAACTGACGAAGGATGAAATTTTATCCCAAATGAAAATTGATCCAGAAGTTCGTTAACATCAACAATAGTTGGATTAAAACTGCCACCTGCAATGGAACTACGATAAGTTTTATAATCAAGCACAGCATTTCTTCCAGTGCTTGTTGTATATACAATAGGATTGCTGATCAAAAGATAATTGCCCTGGTTGGAACCGCTGGCAAAATTGACAAAAGTTTTTGGTGTTAACGATGTTACAGTGCCTATGTTCGCAGCGTCCTCACTTACCATAACAAAATTTCTGACGGAAGAATAAGCAGGCAGTTCATAATAAAAATTAGCCGATCCAACTATTGCAGCATATCTCGATCCGGTTGTTATATCATACAGCACAGGAACACTCGCAGATGTAAAGCCAGTAATATTTAAATAATATCCGGTGCTTCGTCCGGGCAATTGAAAAGCAAAATTATTTGCTCCGCCGAAATTAAATTGTCTCGGATAATTTAATTCATAAAAAGAACCTACGACCCAGTCGTTCGGATTTGTACAATTATTTTGATAGACTAATGTTACTGCGCCGGAACTAATATCACTTAAAGGAATTGTCTCTGTTGAAAGCAGATCATTGAAATTATCCATTTCAGTATCTACAACACTAAAACCATTAATACTTATCTGAACAGTTCTTGTATTGGCTGCATCACCTGCCATTCCAAATTTCAAGCTTGCACTTTGCGGCCCTCCACTATAAACATTAAGGTTCGTCAAAACATTATCAGTATAAGTTGTGCCGCCGGGAATATTACCGGTGCTCCAAAACTCCCCTATATCATAAGATGATGAGTACACGTATTCTCCAACATCTGCAGCATAACCGGGATTGATCTGCACTTTGAAATAAGACCCTGCGGTGTACATAAAATATGGCTCTGCCGGCAATACATTGCCAGTTGTATCGTTGGTTGAATTTCTATAATGAAAAGGAGTGCCTGTTGGATTGACAGTAAGAAAATATACCGCGGTATCTGTTTCCAAACTCCAATGTGTTGTATGTTGATAAGCTGAATTTCTGTAAAGAACATTATCCGGTTTGCCATCATTCATTTGTCCCCAAAATTCAATATAATCGCTTGCGCCCATTGCACCACTTGCAACGGAAGTGTAAATAGGAACTTCCTGCCCGTTTCTGAATAATTGAAAATACTGAGCGGGAATACTTCCCAAACCTGCGCCGGACAAAACGGATTGTGGAATACGATAAACTCCGTTTGCAGCAATTTTGAATTTGTAATAAGCTTTTGAAAAGTCTATCCATTCATTATTGTAAGGTTGAGCGTGCAACCCGAAAGCTGCAAGCAACAATAATATGGTTAAAAATTTTTTCATAATATTTGGTTTCATTTCCCCGTTAGCATCACTTCTTTATTGGTTTCTTTCTCAGATCAACTTTCAGCGAAAAAACATTTGTATATAATGGACTTGATTGATTAGCAAGATTGGTAAAAGCATAATCTATTTCGACATCTCCTATTTTAAATCCCGCACCAATGCTTGGCTGGTATATCCACAATTTTTTTTGATTGGTTGTGTCTCTGTCGTCAGTAACCTGCTGAAAATTATCTACGCCAGCGCGAATGAAAAAAACATTGTTATATGACAACTCCAATCCTACTCTTGGATCTATGCTTATTGGGTTCGAACTGAAAACTTCATTTCTTTTTCCATCAAAAGTTGCATCCAGATCAGCTTCAGCAAGCAAATTCAGTTTATTGCTTATTTTAAAATTGTAAGAAGTTCCTATCACCAATTGTGGCGCAGTAAGTTCAATAGATTTAGTCGGAATTTCATTTCCTGTTTCATAAAAAACTTCCTGCATTTGCTGATCAATATTATAGCTCCATGCGTTGAATGTTGTAGTAACATCTTTTGCCACAATCCCTAACTTCCATCGCTTGCCGGCAAATAATGCTCCTGCATCAAAACCAAATCCCCATGAAGAAGCATAAGGTCCTCCCGTTTGATGAATGATTTTTGCATTGAGTCCAAAACTGATGTTGTTATTTTCAGTCATTTTTAAGCGTTGCGCGAGTGAGATCAGTAAAGCATAATCAGCAGCGGAAAAAGTGCTTATTCCCGTTTCTAAATTCACCGAACCATCCGGGTTAACTAAAAAAATGGTGTTAGGAATATCATCAACTGCAAATCGCAATAAGGTAAGCGCTAAAACTCTTTTATTATCTTTAAAAGGAAGAACAAGATTGGCGAAATCATATTTGCCAATACCTGCAAAATATTCCGCGTGCATTAAATTTAATTGCGGATTATCTTTTACATAAGTCAGTGCGGCGGGATTCCAGTAACCGGCAGTGCCATCGGTTACGGAAGCGACTTGTGCATTACCCATCGCCATTCCGCGGGCGCCTGCACCGATATTCATAAATTCGTTTGAATATTTTTCGAATTGAGCGGACGCAGCACAACAAAGCATCACACCAATAAAGGTTAAGAAGAGGTAATTTTTTTTCATCCGGTTTAGATTTATACGCTCAATTCCAGATGAAATGAACCACTGATTTTTAGTAACATTCCAAATCAATTTAGACATAAGCTTTTGTAGCTTTCAACGGTACAGAGTTCATTTCAAAATCTCAGCAAAATAAGCAATAACTGGTCCTTTTACAACGATAACTTGTTCTACAAATACGATAAAAATCGCCTTACTGTTGGCTGATCCGTCATTACAAATGCTAAGTTTTTCTAACGCTCTTTCATTCAGATTATTGCACATATTAACAAAGTACAGCCTAAACCTTTATTTTTGCGAAAATCGAACTACAAGAGTATGAATTTAATTGAAGAATTAAGCTGGCGGGGAATGATCCAGGATATAATGCCCGGAACCGAAGAACAATTAAATAAAGAAATTACCACCGCATATATCGGGTTTGACCCCACTGCCGAAAGTTTGCACATCGGAAGTTTGGTTCCCATTTTATTATTGGTGCATTTACAAAAAGCCGGGCACAAACCTATTGCTTTAGTTGGCGGCGCAACCGGGATGGTTGGCGATCCGAGTGGAAAAAGCGAAGAAAGAAATTTGTTGGATGAAGAAACGCTGAACAGAAATCTTGCCGGCGTAAAAAAACAATTGGAAAAATATCTTGACTTCGATCCTTCGAAAAAGAATGCAGCGGAAATTGCGAATAATTATGATTGGTTTAAAGACATGCGTTTTCTTGATTTTATCCGTGATGTTGGGAAACACATTACGGTAAATTACATGACTGCAAAAGATAGTGTGAAAAAAAGATTGGAAAGTGAGAACGGAATGAGCTTTACTGAATTCACTTATCAATTAGTTCAGGGTTATGATTTTTATTGGTTGTACAAAAATAAAAATTGCAAACTGCAAATGGGTGGCAGCGATCAGTGGGGAAATATTATAACAGGAACAGAACTGATCCGCAGAAAAGATAGTGGCGAAGCTTTTGCATTTACTTGTCCGTTAATAACAAAAGCGGATGGCGGAAAATTTGGCAAGACGGAAAAAGGAAATATCTGGCTCGATAAAGAAAAAACTTCACCATATCAATTTTATCAATTTTGGTTGAACGCAAGCGATGCAGACGCAGAAAAATGGATCAAAATTTTTACTTTTTTAGAGAAAGATGAAATTGATTTATTAATTAACAAACATCACGAAAACCTTTCTGCGCGCGAATTACAGAAAGCGCTGGCAAAAGAAGTCACCGTTTTTGTTCATTGTGAAGAAGAATATAAAAACGCAATAATTACAACAGAAAAATTATTTGCCAATCAATCTGCTCCAGCCGAATCTTTAAGTGAAGAAGATTTGATGAACCTTGAAGGAGTTGTACAATGCAATTACGCTTCTGAGAAAATTTCTGCAGGAATTGATGTAGTTAGTTTTCTCGCAGAAACAAATATTTTTCCCAGTAAAGGCGAAGCAAGAAAAATGGTTCAGGGCGGCGGCGTCAGCATCAACAGAAAAAAAATTGACAATTTGCAACTGATAATTGATAACAATCTATTACTGCATAAAAAATATTTACTCGTGCAAAAAGGAAAGAAGAATTATTATTTGGTGAAAGCAGTTTGAATGAATTCCTGATTTTGAGATTGTGGAATTTGGTGATTTATAAAGAACCTTACGCCTGAATAAATCTCAAAATCATACAATTAAAAAATCATCAGCATATTTCTCGTCTACTCTACATCAACTTGTTTCCTTATCACCGCGCCATCTCTGGCTTCCATCAAAAATTTTCTTTCAGAAATATCATATCCATTTCCTTTTTCACAAAAATGAACCCTGAGATTTTCAATGCTTATCGGGTTTCCATCCGGAATATCCGCAATGTTGGAGTGAAGAATATTATGTCCGTCAATAATAATTACCAATCCGCTGCCAATCGCTTCAAGCCTGTTTCCATTTGTTAACAACATGCCGGTGTCTTCACTTAATCCAATCCCGATGCATGATGGATTTGTTGCAACAACTTGTGCAAGCCGATTAAATCTTCCGCGTTTTTCAAAGTGCGAATCAATAATTACGGTATCAATAAAACCCAGGCCAGACGTGATCTTCACCTCGCCTTTTAAATGTGCGCGCGCCGCATTGCCTTCGTAGATCATCACACTACTCATCGCCATTGCACCTGCTGATGTTCCGGCTATCACAAAACTTTCATAACGGTAACGCTTATGTAAGATTTTCAAAAACTCAGTGCCGCCAAATGTTGCGCTTAGCCGCAATTGGTTGCCACCACTGAACATAACGCCATTGCATAACCGAATTCTTTCAAGATATTCCGGCTTTATCGCATCTTCGCGGTTACGGATATGCATCACACCGATATTTGTACAACCGATCTTTCCAAAAGCGTTCAAATAATTATTGCCAACTTCGTAAGGAATGGTAGATGCAGTGGTGATCACTTCAATTTGCGAAAGCGGTCCGCCGGCTTCTTCCACAATGCGGCGTAAAATACCAAGTTCAAAAAAATTTAAATTGCCACGCTGCTCTCCATATTCGGCATTAGTGCCTTTGTCTTCCGCGCCGCCGATAGCAATAAGTTTTCCTGCAGGTAGAGACATGCGATTTATGTTTAGTATCAACAAAAATAACGTAAATGTGTAAGTGATAATTGCTTTGAAAAGGTTTTTTTGTTCCCATCAGTTGAATAACTATTTGGCATTCTTGCGTCGCACTCTTGTACTGTAGGAATTCTATTGTACGCTTCACTAACGGCAACAACGCTGCGTAAGCATGTTGGCGAGGACGCCAACATGCTTACGCAAGTTTTAATTCTTTCTTATTGTTGTTGGCGGGGACGCCAACAACTGCAGGGAATCTTTGAAAAAGATTCCTGCCTGCGCAGGAATCTGCAAGATCAAAATATTTATAACTTGCCGTTAGTAATGCGCTCAATAGAATTGTTGCCGTACAAGTGAGTAACACAACCATGACGAATAGAATTACCGAAGCCGGTTACAAAAATATTTTTTAAATTAACAAACAATCATGCAACGCTTAATCATCAGTCAATGTCAATCCTAAAAAAATAGTTATGAAAAATATTCTCAGAGTTTTTGTGTCAGCGTTTTTAATTATTGTTTTTTCCGTATCGTGCAAAAAAAATAACAGCGGCGGCGGTTCAACTAAACCCGTGTTAACCTTATCCAGTTCAACGGTAAAAAGAAATCAACCGCTCGTTGCTTCTACGAATGTGATCAGTACTGATTTAGTTGTGAGATGGACGGTGAATTCTGCGCCGAACAGCACATGGATATCACCATCGGGAAATAAATCAGTTATTTTATTTTCAAATTCTGGAAGCTACACAGTAACTGCAAGTTATTTTGCAGACTCTGCAGCAACCACACCTTACGACAGCAGTTCTTCGCCGGTAACTGTTACAGATAGTATTTACAATGATTCAACAGGAACATGGGCAAGTTGCACTTCTTTGGTGCAAGAGCCGATCGCTAATAATGATCAGATTTTTATTACGCCGGTTTCTTATTCAGATACAGGTTTGGCTTTTGTAGCACATACGCAATTAACTTACGGTGATCAGTATCCACTGCTTGATTATTCCCTTATTCCCGATACAACAGCAGGATATGGATTTGTTTTTGGAACAGTAACGGAAAGTCCCTGCAATATTGCAACAGGTACGCCAACCCCGGCAACAGGAGTTTTGTCCATCAGTTCATTAGCCCAGGGTGCAAACGATTTCACCATATTTTTTAACGGAACGATCTACTCAGGATCAATAATGATTACTAACACGCAAATTAGTTTTAGCTGGCATTACACATCGGGAGTTATTATATCGCCAATGACGATAACAAAGCAATAGATAATAATTGTCTGAACGGGAATTTGGAAGGATTATTGAGATTAAGAAGATTAGTGAACTGTAAGCAGAAAAAAAGTGAGCGCCAATGCAGCTCACTTTTTTATTTCTCATTTCTTATTCCTAATTTCTAATTTATTTCCCCGGAATTGACGGTCTCACTTCTATTTTACTCGGTAATGTTCTCGGATGCATTTTTAAAAGATCTGTAACGATCTGCCCGATATCTTCAGGCTGTATTTTCCATTGATCGCTGTCAGTTACTGTATGATCATTAAAATTGGTAGCGACGGATCCGGGCATGATTGTGGTTACTTTAATTCCGTATTGACGCAGATCGAGCATGATCGCCTGACTAAATCCAACCAACCCAAATTTGCTTGCGTTATACGCTGAACCATTTGCAAAAAAATTAGCACCGGCAAGACTTGCAATGGTAATAATATATCCTTTCGATTTTTTTAATTCAGTAAGACTTGCCTTCACACTATTAAAAACTCCAGTGAGATTTGTATCAATAGTTTCTTTCCAATCTTCTTCAGACAACTCTTCAATCGAAGCAAGATGCCCAACACCTGCATTAGCAACAAGAACATCTAATTTACCAAAATGATCTATAATAGCATTAACCGTTTTTGTTTCGGAAGCAAGAGAACTTACATCGGATTCCAAAGCCAACACTTTTGAAGAATCTGCGCTCAAAGATTCGGCAGCTTTTTTTGCAGCCTTCATGCTGCGGCTTGTAATGGCAACTTTCATTCCGTTGTGAATTAATGTTTGCGCTATACCAAATCCAATTCCCTTTGAGCCGCCGGTTATGTAAGCAACTTTATTATTAAGATCGTTCATAATTAATGTTTTTAATTGAGTACGAATTTAACTTGATTTAGTCCATAAATTCCTGGTGAAATAAAAAACGATTACTCCTGCAGCAATAAATATTAGTGCGAGTAATGCCGCAACACCAGTGGAAAAAAATATCCAAAGCCACATCAAAATAGAAACGATAACGGGCAATGGATATAACCACATTTTAAAGGGAAGATCTTTTGTTCCGTATTTTTTTCGCAGCAACACCACTCCTACTGCCTGCGCAACAAACTGAATTAAGATGCGCATCGCTAAAATTCCATCAATGGCGTATTTCATTTTAAAAAATAAACTGAATATAAAACCCATCGCGCCTAAAAATAATAATGAAACGTATGGAAAATTTTTTGTTGGATGCAATTTGGCAAACGCGCTAAAAAAAGTACCATCGCGTGCAGCAGCAAATGGAACACGACTGTAACCAAGTGTTGTAGCAAACAAAGAAGCAAATGCAACAAATAGTATTACACCTGTCGCAAAACTGGCAGCATGAGTGCCGGAAATATTTTTAATGAACTCGCTCACTACATATTTATTTTTCATTGCGTCGTGCCAGGGAATAACGCTGGTGACGCTCAAGTTCATTAATAAATATAAAATGGTGATGCCTGCAACGGAGATCAGCATACTGCGTGGAATATTTTTTCCGGGATTTTTTA
>DATHPY010000258.1:0-6055 GCA_035483315.1 Puia sp.
TCTGATCTTGATTTGTATCAGCCACATATCAGCCTGGAACAACTGCACACTATTTCTTGTCCAACATTGGTAATTGGTGGAGATCATGATGCAATTCCGGTATTGCATACGGTACTCATCGCGCAAAATATACCACGATCATATTTATGGATAATACCAAATTCAGGACACTCAACTCCGGTGTTTAAAAAAGATCAGTTCAATCCGCTTATTGAAGATTTCTTTAAAAAGCCTTATCGGAAAATTGAAGGGTTTGCCACTTTTCAATAAATAAAAAGCCAGGGTAATTCTTCTGCCAATTTTTCATTTTTATCCGGATGGCACAATGATTGACAATTGTCTGTACAACATTATACTAACAAAAAAAGAGAAATTATATGAGTAAGATTATAGGAATAGATCTTGGAACAACTAACAGTTGCGTTTCCGTAATGGAAGGCAATGAGCCGGTTGTGATTGCCAATGATGAAGGCCGGCGCACAACCCCGTCAGTAGTGGCTTTCCTTAAAAACGGAGAGCGCAAAGTTGGTGATCCGGCAAAACGCCAGGCTATCACCAATCCAAAAAATACCATCATGTCGGTTAAGCGTTTTATGGGACGCAGATATGATGAAGTAACAAATGAAATAAGTCACTGGAGCTACAATGTAGTCAAAGGTGACAATAATACTTGCCGTATTGACATTGACGGCAGGCAATATACGCCGCAGGAAATTTCTGCGATGATTCTTCAGAAAATGAAAAAAACTGCCGAAGATTATTTGGGGCAGGAAGTTTCAGAAGCGGTAATAACTGTTCCCGCGTATTTTAATGATGCGCAAAGACAGGCAACAAAAGAAGCCGGAGAAATTGCCGGTTTAAATGTTCGTCGTATTGTGAATGAGCCTACCGCAGCAGCGCTTGCTTATGGTTTGGATAAAAAACATAAGGACGAAAAAATCGCCGTGTTCGATCTCGGCGGTGGTACGTTTGATATTTCAGTTCTTGAATTAGGCGATGGAGTTTTTGAAGTGAAGTCAACTAACGGTGATACACACCTTGGTGGCGATGATTTTGATAAACTGATCATGGATTGGCTTGCAGAAGAATTTAAGAAAGATGAAAATATTGATCTGCGCAAAGACCCGATGGCTTTGCAACGTTTGAAAGAAGCATCTGAAAAAGCAAAAATAGAATTGTCTTCTTCAACAGAAACAGAATTAAATCTTCCGTACATCACGGCAGTTGATGGTGTGCCGAAACACCTCGTAAAAAAATTAACACGCGCAAAATTTGAGCAGCTTGCAGATAATTTATTTGAAAGATGTTTGAAGCCTTGCGAACAGGCATTGAAAGATGCAGGATTGAACGCTTCACAAATTGATGAAGTGATTTTGGTAGGAGGCAGCACGCGTATTCCGAAAGTGCAGGAAATAGTTGAGAAATTTTTTGGTAGAAAAGCAAACAGAAGTGTGAATCCCGATGAAGTAGTTGCAATTGGCGCTGCAATTCAGGGCGCTGTTTTAACCGGTGAAGTCAAAGATGTTTTGTTGCTTGATGTTACACCGCTTTCTCTTGGTATTGAAACAATGGGCGGAGTGATGACGAGATTGATTGAAAGCAATACAACTATACCGACAAAAAAATCAGAAACATTTTCAACAGCGAGCGATAATCAACCTGGAGTACAAATTCATGTATTGCAGGGTGAACGCCCGATGGCAAATCAAAATAAGAGTTTAGGGATGTTTAATCTTGATGGCATTCCGCCAGCTCCGCGTGGTGTTCCGCAAATTGAAGTGATATTTGATATTGATGCAAACGGATTGTTGCATGTTACTGCAAAAGATAAAGGCACTGGTAAAGAACAAAAAATTCGCATTGAAGCCGGAAGTGGATTAAGCAAAGATGAAGTTGAAAAAATGAAAGCTGAAGCAAAGGCGAATGAAAGCACGGATAAAGCTGCACGCGAAAAAGTGGATAAAGTAAACCAGGCAGACAGTTTGATTTTCCAAACGGAAAAGCAACTGAAAGAATTTGGTGAAAAAATTTCTGCTGATAAAAAAGCGCCGATTGAAAATGCGTTAAGCAAATTAAAAGAAGCACATAAAAGCCAGGATGTAACGGCTATTGATGCTGCGGTTGCTGAAATGAATAATGCATGGACGGCGGCAAGCGAAGAAATGTATAAAGCAACGGAAAACACAGGTGCGCAACCGGGTGCAGAAGCTAACAGCAATGCACAACCGAATACAGGTGCAGGTTCAGAAAATGTAACTGACGCAGAGTTTGAAGAAGTGAAGTAATCTGAATTGTGATCCTGTGATTGAAATGATTTTAATGATATATTTTAAAATGGTCGGTGTGTTCACCGGCCATTTTTGTTTTCGGTTGGTGAAGAGACCAACCGACAGATGAAATCCTCATAAATCATAACTATCATAAAAAATCTGATTCTATCCAGATATCGAAATTATTCGTACAAATAAGAAAAAATGCTATTTGATATGCACCACCTTTTTTATATCTTTCTTATCTAAACTCTAATTTTATGAATACCGTAGAACAAAGAATTACCCGCATGGAGCGTTCGCTCCATTTTTACCGCATCAGTTTTGTTTCTGTATTATTGGTTGCTGTTTTTTTAATAATTGTTTCTTTCAAAGATCGCCAGGCGCCTGATCTGATCCAGGCAAAAGAATTTCAGTTGGTTGATGGCAATAATCAAGTGCTCGCTAAAATGTCTTCGTATAATGGCAGCGGCGACATCACGACATACAATCACAACGGAAATAAAATGGTGGATATTTTACCGGCAACATCCGGCGGTGGCGCAATTGCAGTTTACAATGAAAGCAACCAGTTTAATTTTCGCGTAACGTATACAGAAGGTGGCGGTGGGCACATGAGCATTTACAATAACAACGGAAAAGAAGTTGTTAGTGTGGGCATAAATACCGGCGGCGACGGCAGCATAAGAATAAGAAATAATGCCGGCACAGATGTACTTGCGTTTACAGCAAATGTTGATGGCTCCGGAGACATTTCAGTTAACAATAAAAGCGGAGATGGTGTTGCAACTCTTGGAGTAACGGGACAAATGGGCGGCGTGATCAATATGTACAATCAAAACAGAACGCGGGTAAATGCATTGGGTTGCGACCCAACCGGAAACGGCGTTATGAATTGCTGGAACAACAACGCTTTAAAAACAGTGACGCTGCCTAATCAGTAAATTAAATTGCAGTTTACAAATTAGCCGCAAAAAGCACGAAGGAATACACACAAAGAACACAAAGATTTTGCGCCTTTGCGATTGGCAAACTTTTCCAAAGTTTTAAACTTTGGAAAAGTTGGAATCGCAGTTAAGATAATCTTCATAAATCATGATCATCATAAAAAATCTGCGTTCAATCATTGTTCTCTTTTTGCAGAGACTTTGAGTTTGAAACCAAAACTCAATAGCGGCACGACCGATGAACGGATTGCGACGCAAGAATGCTAAATAGAATTACCGCAGCTGGCGTCACAATTACTAACAGTATAGCACACACGGAGTTGCTGAATAATAAATGTCATCTTAACATTTTATTAAGATACCAGTTTGTAATTCGGCAAATATGTAGTATATTTGCACCATCAAATTGAGCAATTGTACAGTACTTACAAAAGGGATTTTAACTAAACACTTCTTACTAACGATTCTTAAGGTGTTCCACCCATAGCTCAAGACAAACAATCGTAATTAATAAAAAACAGATAGATTATGAACAGTAATGTAATGCCATCTATTTTAAAGATGGGCAAAGAAGAATTAGAACAATTATTATCAACAGCAGATGTAAAAGAAACAATTGCAACGGAAATAAACTTGGCAAAAAATCAAAGCCGTGCATTTGGGATCGTTGACCTTTGGAATATTCAACGCAACATGAGGTCTGCAAGCAAACTTTTTAAAAGAAGTTCTTTATAACAAATATTGTTCTATAATAAAAATGCTACCAACATGGTAGCATTTTTTGTTTTAAATATGTTGTGCTGAGATCAGATGATATCCAAAGCTTTTCCGAAAAAAGTGCAGACGAATGGAAGAGTTAAAATGCACACACCGCCGATAATTGTGTAGAGCCAGAAAAATGCGATAACGGATATGATAAAAAGAATCCAATATAATCCGGTTGATTTTTTTGTTTCTTCCATTTTTAAAATTTTGAACGAAATTAGGGCAAATGAATTAATCAGCAAAGAGCCGTCTTTTCTATTTAAACTTTCTTATTCCTGAAATTTCATTATTCTTAATCCAAACCATTGCTTTTACAGATATCTTTTTTCGGGCAAAAATTCAATTAAAGATTGAATGAAATAAAAATTATGTACAATGAACAAGGTTTTATTAAATTCGCCGGATAATGTAAACCAAACACATTAAATTAGCTGACAACTTGTAGCAAATTCCCCTCATCTGATGAAAGTACAATTTTATTTAAGATTTCATACCCAACCCGGTCAAAGCCTGTTTGTTAGCGGCAATACAAACGAGCTTGGAAATAATGATATTGAAAAAGCATTTCCACTTCAATATCTGAATAATGATTTTTGGGCAGCATCAACCGAAGTTGATAATGCACTTCATCCAAAAATTCAATACAAATATTTTTTAAAGAATGCTGACGGAACGATTGTGATAGAATGGGGAAATGACAAAGTAATTGATATTTCAAAATCAGGCATCGAAGAAATTCAAACAATTGATACATGGAATCACGCCGGCGAATATGAAAATGTTTTTTTTACTGCGCCATTTCAACAAACATTATTAAAACATTCAAAAAAAGCTCCAAAGAAAAAAGTAGTAAAACATTTCACGCATCTTTTTAAAGTTAAAGCTCCGCTTCTTAAAAAAAGTGAAATACTTTGTCTCAGTGGAAGCAGCACTTCATTAGGCGAATGGAATACTGAATCTGTCATCTTCATGTCGCTGCAGGATAACTGGTGGACTTGCAAAATTTCTTTACCAAAAGAATCTTTTCCTATTTCATATAAATATGCGGTTTATAATAATAAAGAAAAAGAATTTGCTCATTATGAAAATGGCGACAACAGAGTTTTATATGGCGATGCGATGGGAAATAAAATCGCTATCATTCAGGATGGATTTGTGCAATTGCCCAACGATACATGGCATGGGGCGGGTGTTGCGATTCCTGTTTTTAGTTTAAGAAGTAAAAATTCTTTTGGAGTAGGAGAGTTTGCCGATTTAAAATTATTGGTGAACTGGGCAAATAAAACCGGTTTGAAACTTATTCAATTGCTTCCTGTGAATGATACAATTGCTACGCACACCTGGATAGATTCTTATCCGTACGCGTCAATTTCTGCATTTGCATTGCATCCTATTTATATCAATCTTGAAAAAGTTGCCGGAAAACAAAATACTGCATTAATAAAAGCGCTGCATAAAAAATATAAAGAACTGAACGAATTGCCAGACGTGGATTATGCGCGTGTTACCAATTTAAAATTGTCGGTGATCAAAGAATTATTTGTTACAGAAAAAGCGACTTTTTTTGATAACGAAGATTACATAGAATTTTTTGAGAAGAATAAACACTGGTTAATTCCATACGCAGCTTTTTGTTGTTTAAGAGATCGTTATGGCACCAGCGATTTTACAAAATGGAAACAGTATGGCAAGTATAAAAAAGAAGGAATCGAAAAATTTGTTTCGCCAACTGCAAGACATTATGATTCCATAGCCATTCATTATTACACACAATTTCATTTGCATTGTCAATTGCGCGATGCAACGGATTACGCACACAAACATGGGTTGATCGTTAAAGGCGATATTCCCATCGGCATTTATCGTTATAGTTGCGACGCGTGGGTTGATCCGGAATTATATCACATGGATTTTCAGGCAGGCGCGCCACCCGATGATTTTGCAGTTAAGGGACAGAACTGGGGATTTCCAACTTACAATTGGGAGCAGATGTCGAAAGACGGATTTGATTGGTGGAAAAAGAGATTGGAGCAGATATCTTATTATTTTGATGCCATCCGTATTGACCACATT
>DATHPY010000259.1:0-2458 GCA_035483315.1 Puia sp.
TTCGATTCAACAACATCAACGATCTTTTGATAAATATTTTCAAACTCCTGTTGCGGAATATTATTATTTTTTTGTCGCAGACAATTGTCGCAAACGCCGCAGGGTTTTGCATTTACATCACCAAAATAATTTGCGATGTAAACACTCCGGCATTGCGAATCTTTCTTTACATATTCTAATAATGATGCAATGCGCCGCTCATATTGCTTTTTTCTTTTTTGATAATTGGTTTGATTGATCTTCAGATCTTCAACCTTAATTCTGTTTTGAATAAAATACAATTGCGGAGAATCTTTTTGCGGGATATATTGAATGATATTGGCAGCATGTAATTTCTTCAATTCGCTTATTACTTCACTCAGATCTTTTCTCATCAAAAAAGAAATTGTCTTTTCATGAATGGAAACAAGCTGATCAAAAATTCCGGAATAAGTTCTTAATAAAGTTTTGATAATATGTTCGAGTTCACCATTTGCATTTTCAAATTCGTACAGCATTTCTTTATTAACAGTAAACATAATTTTCGATGGAAGAAAAACTTGCTCATTAAACGATAATAATTCTTCCTGCTCCAATGCTTTTAAAGAATAAATTACCAACTGCGTATCCAGTTTAAATTTTTTTATAAAATCAGCAATATCAAAATCATAATAATTTCCTTCGCCGTTGCCGGAAGCAATTTGCAAATAGTTCATCACAGATTGATAAAAGAATTGAATATTTTCCAACGTCGGAAAATACACGCCAGGCAATAGTTTCAGCTCGACCAATTCTTTTTCCGTGTATAATAAAACTGCGTAAGATTTGTTTTCATCACGTCCCGCACGCCCAGCTTCCTGGTAATAATTTTCCAGACAATCCGGAACATCCGCATGAATTACCGTGCGCACATCGGGTTTATCAATTCCCATTCCGAATGCATTTGTACAAACAATAACACGTGTTTCATTTTTAATCCAGGCTTCTTGTCTTTTATTTCTTTCATCACTTGTTAATCCTGCATGATAATAATCTGAATTGATATTTTGCGCGTTCAGCAGATCGGCAATTTCTTTTGTTCGTCTTCTGCTTTTGCAATACACAATGCTGCTGCCGGAAACTTTTTCTAAAATTTCTTTTATCTTATTAATTTTCACATCAACATTAAACACGCTATAAGAAAGATTCGCGCGCTCGAATGATTGTCTGAAAATATTTTTTTGTGAGAATAATAATTTTTCGCAAATATCATTTTGCACTTCCATTGTTGCAGATGCGGTCAACGCCAAAACAGGCACATTATGTAATTCCGCTCGCAACTCTCCAATACGCAAATACGGCGGACGAAAATCGTATCCCCATTGGGAAATACAATGCGCTTCATCAACCGCAATTAAATTTATATTGAACGAAGGAAGATATTCTTTAAAAAGATTTGTCTCTAATCTTTCCGGCGACACGTACAAAAATTTGCAATTGCTCTCGCCCGCAACTTTCAATGTGTTCATCACTTCTTTGCGGCTCATGCCGGAATAAATTGCAAACGCTGTAATTCCTTTTCGCCGCAAATTTTCAACCTGGTCTTTCATCAGCGCGATCAGCGGACTTATCACCAAACATAAACCTTCGTTCATTAATGCCGGTACCTGGAAACAAATTGATTTTCCGCCACCAGTTGGCAATAATGCGAGCACATCTTTTTTTTGTAACACTGCATTAATAATATCATCCTGCAGCGGACGAAAAAAATCGTGTTTAAAATATTGTTTCAGTATGTCGAGGGAAGAATTCATTGATGCACGATGTCAGATGTATAAAGTACGATTTCTGCAAATAGAAAATTCATTATTAGTTTTTAGTTTTTTTTCTTTTTAGTTTTTATTTTTGTTAACCAGCGACATTACTACTATTAAGCATCGTTGCGTCGCACTCTTGTACGGCAACAATTCTATTCAGCTTTTTGTCTGAACCGCGATTTTAACCTGATCTTCCTTATTCACCTGATATTATTTCTTTGCAATTTTTTTTCAGAACAATCAGATAAATAAGGATGAAATCCAGGTTCAGACAATTAAAATTAAACAACCTTTTTTACAAATAATCTTACTGAATTTGCTGCAAGAACTACGTCGCTCAAACCCATTGCCAGCGCGGCTATTGCAGGAGAAAGAAATCCAAGCGCTGCGATCGGAATGGCAATCACGTTATAAAAAAAAGCCCAGAATAAATTTTGTTTGATGGTAATAAATGTATGATTTCCTAAACCCAGCGCGAGCGGAAAATTTTTTATTCCATTATTCATTAGCACAACATCTGCAGTTTGCATAGCAATGTGTGATGCATCGCTCATAGAAATTCCGATGGTTGCTTTTGCAAGCGCAGGAGCATCATTAATTCCATCACCGATCATTGCTGTTGGCATTAAACTATTCAACTCTTCAACTTTATTCAACTTTTCAACCGGGGTTTGCTCTGCGAT
>DATHPY010000260.1:0-2915 GCA_035483315.1 Puia sp.
AAAAATTTACAAATGGTTTATGCCATTGCTTGAATTGGATATTCATCCGAAACTTGTGCAGTATATAAAATTTGCAGAATCATTTACCGGATTAGGAACTGAATATGTGCGGGCGCCGCGATTGATTTTGGCAGGAGAGGAGCGAAAGAGAATTGAGAAAATTATTAAAGATGGGATTGCGTCAAGACCAAACATACAGCATTATCTTCCAACGAACATTTGAGAGTTGTCTCGCAAGGCGCGAAGAAAAAATAATCACTTAACCTTTGCGACGTTGCGCCTTTGCAAGAAATAAAAAATAATTTATGAACTATACAGATGCTACAACACAGGAAGTAGATGCCGCGCTAAACCAAGCCTGGCAAGCGTTTCATGAGTACAGAAGATTTTCATTGAAGCAACGCGCAGTTTTTATGAAAGCAATTGCGACTGAAATGCAAAATGAAATTGATAAGTTAGTTTCAACTGCAATGTCAGAAACTAATTTGCCGCAGCCACGTTTGCAAAGTGAAGCAATGAGAACAATATTTCAATTAAACAGTTACGCGGATGCCTGCGAAAAAGGCGATTGGCTCGAAGCAAGAATTGACACAGCAATACCAACTAAAACTCCGCCAAAGCCGGATATAAGAAAGATGCTGATACCACTCGGTCCGGTTGTTGTTTTTGGCGCGAGTAATTTTCCATTCGCATATTCAACTGCAGGTGGGGATACTGCTTGCGCGTTTGCTGCCGGTTGCTCGGTAATTGTAAAAGCGCATCCGGCACACGCAGAAACTTCAGAGTTAGTTGCTCAGGCAATTTTTTCCGCTGCTGAAAAATGCAATATGACAAAAGGAATATTTGCGCATATCCATGGACGTGAGTTTGAGATCGGAAAAGCGTTAGTTATGCATGAGCATACAAAAGCAGTTGGCTTCACCGGCTCATTTGGCGGCGGCAAACAATTATACGATTGGGCGAATCAGCGAAAAGAACCTATTCCTGTTTTTTCAGAAATGGGAAGTATTAACCCGGTTTTTTTACTGCCTGAAAAAATAAAGCAATCGGCAACCGATGTTGCAAAAATGTATGCGTCATCAATAACATTGAGTGTTGGACAATTTTGTACAAATCCCGGAATTATTATCGGAATTGAAAATGACGATCTCGAAAATTTTATTGCTGCGTTATCAGCAGAGATAAAAAATATTGCGCCGGGAACTATGTTGCATCCTGGAATTGCGAAAGCATTTGTAGAAAAAAGAAAAATAGCATTGAAACAAAGCGATGTTGAAACCCTTGCTGTGTCAGCAACTGAGCCAAAAGAGAACCAGGGAACACCGACGATTGCATCTGCGACAGCAAAAGCTTTTTTCAAAAACCCGGTTTTACACCAGGAAGTTTTTGGTCCGTATTCAATCATTATTCGCTGCAAGAATATTAATGAAATGATAAAAGTGGCAAAACATTTGGAAGGTCAACTTACTTCCACTTTAATGGCTACTGAAAATGATATTTTACAAAATGAAGAATTGGTGGAAGCAGTTAAAAATATTTGTGGACGTTTTATTTTAAATGGCGTACCGACAGGAGTGGAGGTTTGTTTAAGTATGCAACACGGCGGTCCATTTCCTGCAACTACTGATAGCCGTTATACTTCAGTCGGAGCTGATGGCATCAAACGTTTCGCGAGGCCAATTGCTTTTCAAAATTGGAGTGATGGTTTATTGCCGGATGAATTAAAAAATAGTAACCCGTTGAATATTTGGAGAACAGTTAATAATGAATTGACGAGGGAGAAAGCTTAGAATTTTTAGTTTAGAGTTTATCATTTACTAAAACCAACTTGCTGTTTTCTCTCGAAAAAGCATAAACAAACCACGCAGTAATTATCGTTGACAAAATAAAATACCCAATGATTGCGTAATTCAAAAAAGGCGAAAGAGAATTTATTCCAAACCAATCTCCGAGTTTAATAATAATACCAATTCCAAAAATATTTTTCAATAACTCCCAAACTATTGCGTACGGATTTTTGTCCATCAACTCTGTAAAACTATACACGCTCAAAAAAATAAAAATTCCGTAGTAAAAAATATTCGGGCTGCCAATTTTTGCAATGTTTCCAAAAAGATAACTGATGATGAGTAACATGATGCTTACCTGTATCCAGCTCCATGTCGCCAATGCATGATTTGTTTTCGGTGAATATTTTTCGAACTGATAAACATCATTAATTTTATAAACAGGATATTTTTCAGCAACATCTTCCGGTCGCCAGCCCGTCGGCATTATCCAAATCCTGAATTTATCTTTCCAGCTTTTAGTCCGCCATGCGTCTTTAATTAACAACCACATGTGTTGAAAATTAATTTTTATCGGGTTCCATGTTTGCACAGGCCGGGTAATTCCGTAAACAGGTTTTACATTGGGCAATTCTTGCTGATAACTTCCAAAAAATTTATCCCAGAAAATAAATATCTGCCCATAGTTTTTATCCAAATATTCTTTATTGATCGCATGATGCACGCGATGATGAGAAGGCGTGACAATTATTTTTTCTAAAAATCCCATTTTATTTATATGCTGCGTATGATACCAGAATTGCGCAAATAAATGCAACGGCGCAACAACAATGATAACTTTTTCAGGAACACCCAATAACGCCGCCGGCAATAATAAAAATGCAAATATTTTAACAAAAACAGAAATGCTTTGTCGCAACGCGCATGCCAAATTAAATTCTTCACTGCTGTGATGAACGATATGATTATTCCAGAAAAAATTATACTCGTGCGCAATGCGATGAACCCAATAACCGGCAAAATCAAGTGAAACAAATGCGATCACATAAACCAAAGCAGTTGATGGGATATGTGTAACAGCAATATGTTTTACGAGCCATCCGTAAGAAAGAATTGCGAAACCCAGTC
>DATHPY010000261.1:0-4598 GCA_035483315.1 Puia sp.
ACAGATAAAACGTGTCCTTAATTCTGTGTTTCTCTGTGCAATCTGTGGCAAATTTTTTTGTAAAAAGTCCTAAAAATGAAAAAACCCGCTGGTGCGGGAATTTTCTTGCAGTTGGTTTCGGCTAAATATGTTGAACCTTAACCTGAATTTGATTTCTAAGGAAGGTCGTTTTGCTGATTTGTGAGAAGCGAAAATAAGAGAAAAAGTTTTGTTAAAAAAATTTTATTTTTTTTAACCGTTTACTGTTCACTGTTTACCGCTTACTTATTAACAATATCGCTTATTTTCGCGCACATGTGGGCAGTCTGCAAAAAAGAATTAAGACAGTTTTTCAGTAGCTTAACCGGTTATATCGCCATCATCGTTTTTTTATTAATGAATGGCTTGCTGCTGTTCGTTTTCCCCGGTACAAACATTTTTGATTTTGGTTATGCTACATTATCCAATTTTTTTGAACTGGCTCCGTGGATCTTATTATTGCTTATTCCGGCAATTACTATGCGCAGTTTTTCGGAAGAATTCCGCACAGGCACTTTTGAAATTTTGCAAACAAAACCTTTGAGCAAATGGCAAGTTGTCTCCGGAAAATATATTGCCAGCCTCATCGTAGTTATCATTGCTTTGTTGCCAACTATCATTTATTATTTTTCTATTGAGCAACTTTCAGCGCAAAACGGAATTGACACTGGTGCGGCGATCGGTTCTTATATTGGCTTGTTTTTTCTTGCTGCGGTTTTTGTAGCGATTGGTATTTGTTGCAGCAGTTTTACCAATAATGCGGTGGTTGCATTTATCGCGGCGGCATTTTTTTGTTTTATTATTTACAGTGGCTTTAATGCGATCAGCAGCCTTCCGTCATTTGCAGCAGGCTGGGATTATTATATTGAAACGCTCGGTATAGATTTTCATTACCGGAATGTGAGTCGTGGTGTTGTTGATCTGCGTGATGTAATTTATTTTCTCAGCATCATTTATTTCTTTTTAATATTCACGAATAAAAATCTCGCAAAACGTTAACAGCATCAGCAATGCAAAAAAACATTTCTTCAAAATTCTGGTGGCTTTGGTTGCTGATCATTATCATCGCAATAAATCTTATTGCAGCACAATTTCATTATCATCTCGATCTTACCAAAGAAAAAAGATATACGCTCAGTGAACCCACAAAAAGATTATTAAAAAATCTTGATGACAATATTAATGTAGATATTTATCTGAAAGGCGATCTGAAATCTGGCATAAAAAAATTAGCGAAAAGCACAGAAGAATTATTGGAAGAATTTAAAGAATACGGAAATGGTAAAATTCATTTTCGTTTTTTTGATCCGCTGACTGACCTCAATGATTCCGCAAAAAAATTATTGGTTGATTCATTAAGCCGGATGGGGATTCTGCCGATGAATCTTGTTGCTCAATCAAAAAAAGGCGAAGAACAAAGTGAACGATTTGTATTGCCCGCCGCAATGGTAAAATATAAGGACAGGTTATTCCCGGTAAATTTATTAAAAGGTGTTGGTAATACCGATGAAAACAGCTTATACAATAATGCCGAAGCTTTGCTCGAATATAAATTTGCAAATGCCATTGATAAGATCACAGAAAAAGCCGATCCCGCTATTGCTTATGTTGTAGGAAATGGCGAACCTCTTGATTTAAGCGTGTATAATTTAATTGTAGGCTTACGTAAGAATTATTATTTTGCTTTTTTAAAATTAGATAGCGTTCAAACAATCCCTTCCGAATTAAGCGCTATCATTCTTGTAAAACCAACACAAAAATTTTCTGATAACGAGAAGCTGAAACTTGACCAGTATGCAATGCACGGCGGAAATATCATTTACATGATAGACAACCTTCATGCAGAAATGGACAGTTTGCGATTGGATAAAGAAACGCTTGCTTATGATCGCGGATTAAATTTGGAAGATCTGTTTTTTAAATACGGTGTTCGTGTTAACCAGGACCTGGTGGAAGATATGCAATGTGCATCTATTAATTTTGTTGTTGGAATGCCAGCAGGCAAGCCACAGATGCAGCTTTTGCCTTGGCCTTATTTTCCGTTGCTGGGCGGAAGTTTAACTCAGCCCATCTCAAAAAACCTTGATCCGGTTTATGCAAAATTTGCAAACTCAATTGACACAGTTAAGGCAGAAGGCATTCAAAAAACAGTGTTGCTGCAAACATCAAAAAATGGAAGAACAATTTCCACGCCGGCAATTATTAGTTTTGAAAGTGTGAAGCAGGCAACCGATCCCAATGCTTTCAGGCAGCCTGATATTCCCGTGGCGATTTTGCTGGAAGGGAAATTTCATTCTTTATATGCAAACAGAATTTCTTCTGCAATGGTTGATACGCTTGCCAATATTTATAAACAGCCTTTTTTAGCAGCAGCAGAAAAGCCCGCGAAAATAATTGTTTGCGCAAGTTCAGGCGTTGTAATAAATGATGTAACACAACGCGGACCCGCGCCAATGGGTTATAATAAAGACATTGATTATACATTCGCCAACCAGGATTTTATTCAAAATTGCCTCGATTATGTTTCTGATTCTTCAGGAATTTTAGAAACGCGTTCGAAAGATTTTACGCTGCGTTTACTCGATCCCAAAAAAGTAGAAGATAACCGCTCGATGTGGCAGTTTATTAATGTCGTTCTTCCAATTCTGTTAGTAATTATTTTTGGATTTATTTACCAGGCGGTGAGAAAAAGAAAGTACGGCAAGTAGTTCATGGTTCATAATTCATAATGGGCAGTGCTACCTATCAACCATTACCTATCAACTATGAACTAACTCGTAACTTTACCACATGACTCCTTCGCAACTCTCTTACCTGATTTTTGGAATTGTTTTAATTCTCGCCGTAATTTTTGATCTTGGTTTACTTAGTAAAAAAGGCGCAGCCATCACCATGAAAAAAGCATTGTTGCAAACTTGCTTTTGGGTTTTTCTTGCGCTGGCTTTTTTTTGTTTTTTGTGGTATGAACAAGGACACAAAACTGCAATTGAATATTTAAGCGCTTATTTAATGGAGTGGAGTTTGAGTATTGATAATATTTTTGTGTTTATTCTTATTTTCAGTTTTTTCAGCATAAAAGAAAAATATTATCCGCGCGTTTTATTGATCGGAATTTTGATGGCAATTCTTTTACGTATTATTTTTATTACTGTAGGAGTCACGCTGGTAGCTAGTTTTAACTGGGTACTTTATATTTTCGGAGCAATTCTTATTTACACAGGCATCAGCATGTTTTTCGCGAAAAAAAATAAACAACCCAATCTCGAAGAGAATAAGATGTACAGATTTTTAAAAAAATTTCTTCCGATAACAGCAGAAGACGGTGACGGCAAATTATGCATCACAAAAAATGGAAGAAAAATGTACACCAGTATTTTCGTGGTAATTATTTTGCTCGCATCGGCAGATGTCGTTTTTGCAATTGATTCCATCCCTGCAGTTTTCGGGATCACGCAACAGCGATTGGTAATTTATACATCAAACATTTTTGCTGTGCTTGGTTTGCGTTCATTATTTTTCTTATTGCGCGGCGCGGTGGACAAGTTCACATATCTTCAGCAGGGCATCGCCACCGTACTTATTTTTATCGGTCTTAAAATGCTTTCGGAAATTTTAGAAATAAATATATCAATTTATGTTTCTTTGCTCGTGATTCTTGTGTGTATCGGCGGAGCAATATTAATTTCATTAATAAGATCTAAAAAAAGCGTTCAATAAAATTTCTTATCAACCATATTAATGAGATTATTTCCGGAGAATTTCTTTCTCAACATCAAAATGATGCGATTGAACATTTGCTTACTGACAGCCGCAGATTAATTTTTCCAGATACAACTTTATTTTTTGCATTAAGCAGTCCACGGAGAACTGGCGAACAATTTATAGAAGAATTATATCAACGCGGAGTAAGAAATTTTGTAGTGAATAAAAAAATTGATGTTGCGAATTATGAAGATGCAAATATTATTTTAGTTAAAAATAGTTTGAATGCACTGCAACAATTAGCCGCATTTCAGCGAAGTAAATTTGATATACCCGTGATCGGCATAACAGGAAGTAATGGAAAGACAATTATAAAGGAATGGTTGAACCAATTGCTGGAAGATGATTATAATATTGTTCGCAGCCCGAGAAGTTATAATTCTCAGATCGGTGTGCCGCTAAGTGTTTGGCAAATGAATGAATCAAATGAGCTGGGAATTTTTGAAGCAGGAATTTCACAAGCAGATGAAATGAAAAAGTTGGAAAAGGTCATTCAACCCACAATTGGAATTTTTACAAATCTTGGTGAAGCGCATAATGAAGGTTTTAAAAACCTGCAACATAAAATTGAAGAAAAGGTCAGGCTCTTTAAAAATGCAACTGTGTTAATTTATAACAGTGAGGATGAAAATATTTCAAAAACATTAGTCCCTCTCCGCGAGGAGAGGGGTTGGGGTGAGGCGGAATTATTCAGTTGGGGGAAAAATAAAAATGCAACAGTCAGAATAAAAAAGATTAGCAAAACAGGTAGCAATACAAGCGTTGATATTTTTTTTAACAAACAAAACTTCTCGCTAGTCATTCCTTTTACAGACGAT
>DATHPY010000262.1:0-4787 GCA_035483315.1 Puia sp.
GTGGATATTTATTCTCGGCGGTTTAGCATCAATCGTTATTGCATTATTAACAGTGAGTTTCAAAGCAATAAAAGCGGCATTGGCAAACCCGGTGAAGAGTTTGAGAACAGAATAATTGATAATTGAGAATGGATAATTGATAATAAGGAGATCGTTGACTAGCTCCGGCATTTATGTCGGAGAAAAAGGGATTCATGCCGGTTTAGTTTGAAAAATATTTTTTGTGAACCAGAATGTAGAATATCTATTAGGCATCGTTGCGTCCACTCGTGTACGGCAAACCTTTACTCAACGCCGATGAGTAATGGACAAATGCTGATGTGGTAGTTATAAAAACGATTAAAATTATAAAGCACCGTCCTTCTCCGCGCGGAGAAGGATAAGAGGATGAGGCAGAATAATTGATTATAAAAAAAACAGAAATCACCAATTCATACATCATAAATTTCTTTCTATGCTAAAAAACTTTTTCAAAGTTGCTTTTCGCAATCTTTTACGCAACAAAGCATTTTCAATAATCAACATCAGCGGATTAGTTATCGGAATGGCGAGCGCCATCCTTATTTTATTTTGGATACAAAATGAAATGAGTTATGACCGGTTTCATAAAGACCAGGATCGTTTGTATGAAGTGTGGGGCAACGATGTTTATGACGGAAAAATACAATCGGGAATAGCTACTCCGGAAGCGATGGCTCCCGTTTTAAAAAATGATGTTCCTCAAATTGAAAAAGTTTCACGTTACGATTGGGGTAATAATTATCTTTTTACTGTTGGCGATAAAAGTTTGAAAGCTCAGGGAAATCTTGTTGATCCTGATTTTTTAAGCATATTCAGTTTTCCGCTTTTAAAAGGAGATGAAAAAACTGTTTTGAATGATCCTTATTCAATTGTTCTTACTGAAAAATTAGCAAAAAAAATTTTTGGGAATGAAGACCCGATGGGTAAAGTAATTAAAATAGAGAACGACGAAAATTATAAAGTAACCGGAGTTTTAAAAGATCTTCCAAATAATACCGGATTCGATTTTGAATGGCTGATGTCCTATGTTCATAAAACGATGAAAGGATATATTGACAATGACTGGACTGATGTTGCCATCCGCACTTACGTAAAATTAAAACCCAACACAACTTTTGCAGCTGCTAATGAAAAAATAAAAAATGTTATTGTTCAGCATTCCGGCGGCAGGGCTAAGACAACTGAATTTCTTTACCCGATCAGCAAAATGCATTTATATTCAAATTTTGAAAATGGAGTTCCGGTTGGTGGTTTGATAACGCGCGTAAAAATCTTCAGCATTATTGCGATACTTATTTTGCTTATTGCCTGCATCAATTTTATGAATCTTTCTACCGCACGAAGTGAAAAACGCGCAAAAGAAGTTGGCATCAGGAAAGTAGTTGGCGCACGTAAGGGTTCGCTGATCGGACAATTTCTTGGTGAATCAATTTTAATGGCATTCATCGCGGGTTCTTTTTCAATTATTGTTGTACAAATTTGTTTACCTGCATTCAATCAGCTTGTACAAAAACAATTGTTCATTGATTATCAGAATATTTATTTTTGGCTGCTGGCTGTTGGATTTATTTTATTCACCGGAGTTGTAGCTGGGAGCTATCCTGCATTTTTTCTTTCTGCATTTAAACCGGTTTCTGTTTTAAAAGGAACTTTCAAAAAAATAAATGCATTGGTGACACCGCGAAAAGTACTTGTGATCATGCAATTTACTTTTGCAATATCTCTCATCATCTGCACATTGATCATTACACAACAAATAAAATATGCGCAACAAAGAGAAACAGGCTATAATAAAAAAAATCTCGGCTTTGTTTATATGCAGGGGGATGTTTATACCAAATATCAGCTTATAAAAAATGAGTTACTTAATTCAGGAGTTGCATCATCCGTAACAAGAACATCAGCGCCACTTACACAAAACTGGAGTTCTGGAATGAGCATGAATTGGGAAGGCAAAGATCCGAATACAAAAATTCAGATTAATCGCTATACAGAAGATGCTGATCTTGTAAAAACTGCCGGAATTCAATTGGTGCAGGGCAGAGATATTGATGCAAAAATTTATCCTTCGGATTCAACAGCATGCCTGATCAGTGAGGCTGCTGTGAAAGCCATGAAATTCAAAAACCCGATCGGGCAGGAGATCTTTGATGATCCTGTCAAATGGCACGTGGTGGGTGTTATCAAAGATTTTATTTTGGAATCTCCTTATGAAACCATAAAACCTTTTATGGTAAAAGGTCCGAAATATGGCGGAAGTATTATGAGTATTAAATTGAGCGATGCAAATACCACCGCGCAAAATTTAGCAGGAGCAGAAAAAATTTTCAAAAAATATTCTCCCGTTTACCCGTTCGAATTTCATTTTGTTGATGAAGAATATGCACGCAAATTTACTGACGAACAATTAACCGGAACACTTGCATCTTTATTCTCAGCGCTTACTATATTTATTTCCTGTCTTGGATTATTCGGTCTCGCAACTTATATGGCAGAAAATCGCATTAAAGAAATAGGTGTGCGCAAAGTGCTCGGGGCATCCGTTTCCAGCATAACAACGCTTTTATCAAAAGATTTTTTGAAACTTGTTGCGTTGGCATTTTTAATTGCTGCACCGATCGCCTGGTGGACAATGAGCAGTTGGTTACAAAATTATAATTACCGAATTGATATGAACTGGCTTACATTTTTATTGGCTGGTGTGATCGCTTTATCAATTGCGTTACTAACGGTAAGCTATCAGTCAATAAGAGCGGCAATTGCAAACCCGGTGAAAAGTTTGAGAACTGAGTAATTGAAAATTGATAATGGATAATTGATAATGAGGAAAGTTTCGAATAGCTCCGGCATTCATGCCAGGGAAAGAAAAGAATTAACCAGAAATATGAAACGACTCTTGCTTTTAGTAATATTTTTTGTTTGTGTTTTAGCGACATCGGCACAGCACACAACAAGTTACGATCTCGCAAAAATGTTCAGGGAAAATAAATTAGTTGCGCAACCCGGCAGAGAATTGAAATTACTGAATGAAAAAGATGGAGTGTCAACAAATGGTATTGTGTGGTTGAAAGATATTGATTTTAATGAAGGCACCATTGACATTGATCTGCGCGGCAAAAATGTTTTTCTGAAAAGTTTTTTGGGAATTGCTTTTCATGCTGTAGATACAAACACTTATGAAACGGTATTTTTTCGGCCGTTTAATTTCAGGCATGAAGATACGTTGAGAAAAAAATGGTCAGTACAATATATGTGCGCGCCGAATTATAGTTTTGATACTCTTCGAAAAGCACATCCATTTATCTATGAAAATGCGGTAACTCCGGTACCAGAACCGGATGATTGGTTTCATGCTACAATAGTAATTAAAGACGATCAGATAAGTGTGTATGTCAATCATTCGCCGCAAGCTTCTTTAAAAACAAAAAAGTTAGATCATCTTACTAACGGTAAAATTGGGTTGTGGGGTTATGAAACACTCAATGGAGATTTCGCCAATCTTTCCATCACTCAATAAAAATCAACGATCATGAAAATAACTTTTAGTAAGAAGAAAATTGTAGTTGCGATTATTTTATTGATCTCATCATCAGTATTTGCTCAACAAAAATATACTGTTTTCAATCGTACGCTAAGCGATGGGAAAGAAAAAGGATCAATTCATTTGAATGCTGCAGAAGGCGACGGCGTTGCATGGATAAACAATTTGGAATTAACAAACGGCGCAATAGAAGTTGACATCAAAGGAAAAGACACTTTTCAAACGAGCTTTGTTGGCATTGCGTTTCATGGAACCGACGACAGTACATACGAAGCGATTTATTTTCGGCCGTTTAATTTTCGTTCGCCTGATCCGGTAAGAAAAACTCATGCAGTTCAATATGTTTCTTATCCTGGTTTTGATTGGCCGGTATTGAGATCTCAATTTCCAAATAAATATGAGCAGCCTGTTTCACCGGTTCCTGATCCTAATGATTGGTTTCACGCCCGGATAGAATTGAATGATAAAAGAATTATGGTTTTTGTAAATGGAAACAAGACTCCTTCTTTAGTGGTTGAAACGTTGCAAAAAACTCCCGGGAAAAAAATCGGTTATTGGGTAGGAAATAATTCCTTCGGCGATTGGAAAAATTTGAAAATTGTTGCAGCAGGCAATTGAGAACTGGTAATGAATTTGTAAATTGAGGAAATCAGAAATATCCTCTTATGTTTAAAAGTTATTTCACCATCGCCATCCGTCATCTCACACGTCACAAACTATTTTCCGTTATTAATATTTTTTGTCTCGCAATTGGTATTGCATTTTCCATAATTATTGGCGTGTATGTTTTGAACCAGATAGAAGTTAACAGCGACATTAAAAATTTAAGCAGTCAGTATTTGGTAAAAAGCAAATGGAAAGATGGTAATATGGGGATTGACATTACTACGCTTGGCCCGCTTGCAAAAACAATGAAAGATGAATATCCGGGGCTTGTAGAAAATTATTACAGATTCGATCCGGTTGGTAATATTGTTTCTGTCGGCGAGAAACATTTCAGGGAAGATATTTCAATTGGCGATACAACATTTGTTACGATGTTTGGGTATCCTTTATTATTTGGAAATCCCAAACAGGCTTTTATAAATGATCAGTCAGCAGTGATCACAGAAGATCTTGCTATTAAATATTTTGGTAGAAAAGATGTAATTAATAAAACCATCACTATTCAAACGCCGAGTGATGGCGGCAAGCATAATTATGTTATCTCAGCAGTGTTAAAAAA
>DATHPY010000263.1:0-2696 GCA_035483315.1 Puia sp.
AATGTTTTTTGCAGCCTTAGTTGCGTTGGTGGTTTTTTCTCTCGTGGCAGTATTATTTATCAGCGGGATTGTCGGTGGACTTTTTTCCACTAAAAGACCAGACGTCGGCGCAAAAGCAGTATTGGTAATAGATTTGAACGAATCTTATCGCGAGCAAATGCAGGATAATCCGTTAAAAAGTTTGAGTGAAGATGAATATGATGTTCCCGGAGTTTATGACGTAATAAGAATAATAAATGTTGCAAAAAAAGATTCTTCTATAAAAGGGATTTATATTAAAAGCAATGGTAACGGAAATGGATTTGCGACAAGCGAAGAAATAAGAAATGCACTTTCCGATTTCAAACAATCCGGGAAATTTATTTATGCTTATGGAGATGTGATTCCGCAAAAAGCATATTACGTGGCGAATATTGCGGATAAAATTTACTGTAATCCTAAAGGTGGCGTTGACTGGAAAGGTTTTGCCATTGAAGAAATGTTTTTGAAAGGCTTGCTGCAAAAATTAGAAATTCAACCACAAATTTTTTACGCGGGAAAGTTTAAAAGTGCAACAGAACCTTTTCGAGAAGAAAAAATGACGGATGCAAATCGTTTGCAGTTGACTGAATTGTTGAACCAGTTTTACAATATGCTTATGTACAAAACAGCAACCGCAAGACAATTGGATACGGCAACATTAAGACGTTGTGTAAATGAACATCTTATTCAATATGCAGATGACGCGCTAAAATATAAATTGGTTGATGGCTTGAAATATGATGATGAAGTTAAGGACGAATTGAAAACAAAATTATCTGTAGAAAAATCGCAAAAAATAAATTTTGTTACAATAGAGAAATATGCTGCTGCGGTGAATTTTAAAAAGACCGGCAGCGATAAAATCGCATTGATCTACGCGCAGGGAGATATTATTGATGGCAAAGGCGACCAGGATATGATCGGCAGCGAAACATATCGAAAACTAATTAAAAACGCGCGATTGGATAAAGACATAAAAGCAGTTGTAATAAGAATTAATTCAGGTGGTGGCAGCGCGCTGGCGAGTGAAAATATCTGGAGAGAAATTACCATCACAAGAAAAGAAAAACCGGTTGTAATTAGTTTTGGAGATGTTGCTGCGTCGGGTGGTTATTATTTATCGTGCAATGCCGACAGTATTTTTGCACAACCCAATACCATTACTGGTTCGATTGGGGTGTTCACTTTGTTGCCAAACATGCAACAGTTTTTTAAAAACAAATTGGGTGTAACATTCGATGTTGTAAAAACTGCGCCGGATGCAGATGAATTATCAACAAGCAAACCACTTACTGAAATGCAGAAAAGATTTTTTCAAAATTCGGTTGATACGATCTATAAAGATTTTAAAACAAGAGTTGCTGACGGAAGAAAAAAAACCATGGAATATATTGATAGCATCGGGCAGGGAAGAGTTTGGATTGGTGAGGAAGCTTTGCACTTAGGATTAGTTGATCGCATCGGTGGTTTGCAGGATGCAGTTGATTGTGCAGCGAGAATGGCAAAAACTTCTGATTATCGTTTGAGAGAATTTCCGGAACCAAAAGGATTCCTTGACGCGCTTTTTGGTAATTATAAAAAGTCTGTTAGTACAAAAGCAATAAAGGAAGAATTAGGTGATGAAGAATACAAAACTTTTATGGCTGCAAAAAAAGTAAAATCGTTTGTTGGAATTCCGCAGGCGAGATTGCCATTTGATTTTAGTATAGAATAGTTTTTTGCCACAGATTGCACGAATTATCGAAGAAAGAAACAATGTTGGAAAAATATTTCACGCAAAGGCGCAAAGATACAAAGGAGCAAAGGTTTGATGTTGCGTCGTTGCTCCTTTGCTTTTTTGCGTGAAACTTAACAGCAACTTGCCGTTTATAAACCCAGAGCTGAATAGAAAACTAACTGTACAAGAGTCCGCCAGTTTGCGGAACGATGATTAATAGAATTGCCGAACCCTGGTACAAAAAAAATAAACTTCAAAATGGGATAATGTGGTAATTTGAAAATAATTTCGAAGCTGTTCTTCATTTTCACATTTTCAAATCAGCACATTTTCAAATTAAAATTATGCCTCTTCAATATAACCAGTTTAGAGCAATGTGGGCGATTGGCAAAGCAACAATGCGCGCCATTTTCCGCAGTCCGCAAGCAGTTTTTTTTAGTTTATTTTTCCCTGTTGTTCTCATTGTGATATTTGGCTCGCTCGGCGGTGGCGACGGAATTTCACTCAACGTTGCATTTGATAATAATACCGATACAACGAGTGAGGTTTATCAGCATATTGAAAAATCTCCTGGTTTCAATATTATTAAAACTGATCAAGCAGATATCGCCGACAGGTTAAAAAAAGGACGACTCACTGCGATCATCAGCATAAAAAAGATCAGCGATACTGCCAACAAACCGCAATATGATATTCATTTAAAAACAACTTCTGCGGCGCAAAAAGAATTACCTTTTTTGCAAATTCTTTTGCGCGATATCGTTTCCAATATCAATGCAAAAGCAAATCCTACTAATCATAGTTACGCAACAATTTCGCAGGAAGAAATTCCCGGGCGCATTTACCGCATGATTGATTTTTATTTGCCCGGTATGCTTGGTTTTTCGCTGATCGGTTCTGCCATTTTCGGTGTTTCATTTTTGTTTTTTTCATTAAGGGAAACGCTAGTGTTAAAAAG